>NZ_JBRREH010000077.1:0-24038 GCF_056760175.1 Stenotrophomonas sp. STEN021
CGGAGTCTGTGGCGTGTAGTCGTACTGTGCTGATGCGCTGCAGGGGGAGCCTCTGCTGAGCATGGCTCGGCACTACAGTGCTCCCGCTCCTGCGTCGCTGGTGCGCGCAGAGGGGCTCGTGGGTTGCGGTGGCGGGGTGGTGAGGTGTGAATGTAGCGCCGCCGAGCCATGCTCGTCTGGAGCTCTCCTGGTAGCGTCTCTGCCGAGCATGGCGCGGCACTACATGCCGGCTGTTTGGATTTCCGTTGAAAAACACGCATAAAAAAACAGCAGGCAGTGCCTGCTGTTTTTAGTATTGGTGCGCTCGGAGAGATTCGAACTCCCGACCACCTGGTTCGTAGCCAGGTACTCTATCCAACTGAGCTACGAGCGCTCAACATTGCTGTTGTAGTTTGAAGCGGTGCAGATTATATCTGCGTTCTGACATGGTGCGCTCGGAGAGATTCGAACTCCCGACCACCTGGTTCGTAGCCAGGTACTCTATCCAACTGAGCTACGAGCGCGTCGTTGCCAGGAGCGAGATTATGCGGATTTGAGATGTTTGCGTCAACGGTTTTGTGAAAATTTCTTAATCTTCGGGATGAATCAGTGCCGAAGCCACGTTCTGTGGTGATTTCATCCAATGGAAGTGGTCGGCGCGTACGCCCAAATCGCGCGATGACAGTACTTTCAAGCTGCATGTCGATGCTGGCAGCTTGGCCAGCAGCTGCTGCATCGAACTGACCGGCGCCAGCCAATCGTTGTCCAATACCACGGCGCGTGTAGGGGCGTTGATGCGGCGCATGCCAGCTTCAAGGTCGATCGGCATTCCGAGGGCGGCGTAGTGATTGCTCAGGCCTACGCGCGCCCAGTCGCGTATCAGTCCGCGTGCTTCGGTGCCACCGAATCCGACCTTGCGGCCGGGCAGGGTGCCATTGCGCTGTGCAAGCCACGGCAGGAAGCGATAGGCCAGTGGCAAGAGCCAGCCGCGCGGTGGCGGAAAGCTGCGCCACCACGGCGTGCCGCTGGCGACCAGCCACAAGGCATCGAGCTCGGCATCGCGCAGCCCGGCATAGCAGCAGCTGAGCTGGCCGCCGAGGCTGTGTCCGCCCAGCCGGAACGGCAGTCCGGGCAGCGCTTCATGCATGGCTGCCTCGGCAGCAGGTAGATCAAGTTGCAGCAGTTCCTTGTAGCCCCAGTCGTGGTTGCGGTCGGGGCGCAAGCTGCTGCTGCCGTTGCCACGCCATTCGTGCAGGAACACGGCAATGTTGTTGGCGGCAAGGGATTCGGCGAACGCTTGGTAGTGACGTGCGGCCACGCCCAGTGCCGGTAGCCATAGCAGGCAGGCGCGAGGCTGTGCGGGCAGGTAGGCCAGCAATTGGAAGCTATGGTCATCGGCGCTGCTGATTGGCAGTGCCGTTGTTTCGAAAGGCAAGGAGCTGGTGCTCATGCCGGGCGCGCCGCGCCGAAGTGATCCAGTACCATCACTTCGCTGCGGCCCGGGTGATAGCCGCCCTGCAGGCCGCGCGCGACGTAGTCGATGGCTGCTTCGCAGGCATTGGCCAGCGACAGTCCGCAGCACAGCTGCGCAGCGATGGCCGAAGCCAGGGTGCAACCGGTGCCGTGCGCATCGACCGGCAGCCGGATGTGGCTGAATTCTTCGCGGCTGGCACCATCGAAGTAGCGATCGATGACGCGATTGCCTTCCAATAGATGGCCGCCTTTCAGCAATACCGCTCCGGCACCCATCTCGATCAATGCGGCAGCCGCATCTTCCGCCTCGTCGCCATTGCTGATGCTGCGCCCAAGCAGGAGTTCTGCTTCAGGTGTATTGGGTGTCAGCAGGGTGGCCAAGGGCAACAGGCGTTCGCGCATCGCGCGCAGTGCGCTGTCCTCAAGCAGCTTGGCGCCGCTGGTGGCGACCATCACCGGATCGATCACGATCTGCGGCGGGCGGCGCTGCTCCAGTACGTCGGCAACCAGGTGGATGACATCGGCATTGGCGAGCATGCCGAGCTTGACCGCATGGATGTCGAAATCGTCGAAGCAGGCGTCGAGCTGCGCCTGCAGGAACGGCAGCGGCGGCACATGCACGGCGGTGACGCCGCGGGTGTGCTGTGCGGTGAGGGCGGCGATTGCCGACAGACCATGCACGCGATGTGCGGCAAAGGCCTTGAGGTCGGCTTGGATGCCGGCACCGCCGCCGGAATCGGAGCCGGCAATGGTGAGGGCGGAAACGGGTGTGGAAGTACTCATGCTCCGATTGTGCAGGGTTTGTCGCAGGCCTGCCTCAGGCTTGCCTGCGCATGGCCCATTGCCGGTACAGCACATAACCCAGGCCGCTGAGTCCGGTCAGTACGGCCGGGACAAGCAGTGCGTCGTATTGCCAGCGCACGAACAGCCATGCCCCCACGATGCCGCCGGCCAAAAAGCCACCGATGATCAGGCCGCTCAGGGTCAGTCGGTGCATCGGTACCGGCAGGCCGCGCAGCAGGTGGCCCAGGCCGATGCCGAGGTCGGTGAACATGCCGCTGAGGTGGGTGGTGCGCACTACCGCACCGCTGAACGTGGTGGCCAGCGCGTTCTGCAGCCCGCAGGCCATCGCGGCGGCCAGTGCGCCCCATACCTGGTGTTGTTTGAACAGTGGAATGGCCAGTAGCAACAAGGCCGATTCCAATGCGAGTGCGACGCCGTAGCGTCGGCCGAGTTGCAGCGTGCTGTCCTGGATGATCAGGCCGCTGAGCGTCGCGCCCAGTGCAAAGGCAATCAGCAGGCCCCAGAGGTGACCGACCGAGCGCCAGTCGGCATGTGCAAGGGCAATGCCGAGCTGGCTGGTGCTGCCGGTGACATGGCTGACTGCCTGATGCTCAAACCCCAGGAAGCCGACGGCGTTGACCATGCCGGCCACGCAGGACAATGCAATGGCGCCGATCCAGACCCAGGTGGGCAGGCGGACCTTCATGCCGACGCCGGATCAGGGTGTGGCCGGCGCGCCGTTGCGCTCGATGCTGGAGAACGTACCGGCCTGCGGGTCGTATACCGCGCCCCAGAACTGCGCACCGCCATCGCAGACGCGGATGGCTTCACGGGCCGGATTGGTGTCGCTGTGGTCGGGCAGGGTGAAGGCATTGATGTAGATCAAGCGTTTGCCGCTGGACTCGAAGCCCACATACTGCCGGCCGGACAGGGCCGGCTCGGCAATGGTGGGTTGCAGCTGCGCCAGTTGGCTTTCCAATGCGTCGATGTCGGCGCGACTGGGCGCCCAGTAGCCGGTGACTTCACCGGCATGTTTGGCGGGGCTGTCGCGCGAGCAGGTGTCCAGCACCTGTGCGGCGACCACGGGGCGGGTGACAACCCAGGACTGTCCGGTCTTGACCGCCGTCGGCACGCTGCCGGGGCGCGTGTTCGACGGCGTGCAGGCTGCCAACGTGAGTGTTGCCGCAGCCAGCAGGGACAGCGTGTGCAGGTGTTTCACAGAACCTCCGAAGCGTAATCGGCCAGACGCGAACGTTCGCCCCGGCGCAGTGTGATGTGTGCACTGTGCGGCCAATTCTTGAAACGGTCCACCGCATAGGTGAGGCCGGAGGTGGTTTCGGTGAGGTAGGGCGTGTCGATCTGCTCGACGTTGCCCAGGCAGACGATCTTGGTGCCGGGGCCGGCGCGGGTGATCAGGGTCTTCATCTGCTTCGGGGTGAGGTTCTGCGCCTCGTCCAGGATCAGGTAGCGCGACAGGAAGGTGCGGCCGCGCATGAAGTTCATCGAGCGGATCTTGATGCGGCTGGCCAGCAGGTCGTTGGTGGCTGCGCGGCCCCAGGCGCCGCCGTCCTGGTTGTGGGTGAGCACCTCCAGGTTGTCGGTGAGCGCGCCCATCCACGGCGTCATCTTTTCTTCTTCGGTGCCGGGCAGGAAGCCGATGTCCTCGCCGACGCTGACGGTGGCGCGGGTCATGATGATCTCGCGGTAACGCTGCGTGTCCATGGTCTGTGCCAGGCCGGCGGCCAGTGCCAGCAGGGTCTTGCCGGTGCCGGCGGTGCCGAGCAGGGTGACGAAGTCGATCTCCGGGTCCATCAGCGCATTGAGGGCGAAGTTCTGCTCGCGGTTGCGCGCGGTGATGCCCCACACCGAATGCGAGCCGTGGCGGAAGTCGTTGACCACCGACAAGGTGATGCGGCCATCGCCCTCGACCTTGCTGACCTTGAGCTCTACTTCGTCGTCGCCGGCCAGGTAGGCGTACTGGTTGGGATGCCAGTCCTCGTCGTCGGCGGCCTGGATCTCGTAGCTGGTGCGGCCCTTGTCGCTCCAGCTGCGCAGGCTTTCGCTGTGCTTCTTCCAGAAATCTTCCGGCAGCACGGTGGCGCCGGTGTAGAGCAGGCTGAAATCGTCCAGCGCGCGGTCGTTCTCGTAATCTTCCGAATCGATGCCGGCGATAGCGGCCTTGATCCGCAGGTTGATGTCCTTGGAGATGAACACCACCGGGGTTTCCGGGTGTTCTTCCTTCAGTGCCAGGATCGCGCCGAGGATGGCGTTGTCCGGGATCACCTTGCCAAAGCTCTTGCCGGCCTCGAAATGGCTGGTCTGGAAGTAGAGGTTGCCGGCGCTCTGCGCGCCGCGCAGCTGCAGGCCCTTGGGGCGTGCCAGCGGCACGCCGTTCTGCACGCTGCCGATGCCGGCCTGTTCGATCAGCTCGTTGAGGAAGCGGCTCACCTGGCGGGCATTGCGGCTCGCTTCGGTGGTGCCCTTCTTGCCGTTGTCCAGCTCCTCGATCACCTGCATGGGCAGGTAGACATCATGTTCCTCGAATTTGAACAGCGCGGTTGGATCGTGCATCAGCACGTTGGTATCCAGTACGTAGATGCGCTTGCCTCGGGTCATCGTCGATTCCTGGTGGCGGGACAGGGTCACGCCATCGCACCCGCAGGGCAGGGCGATGACGTGGGTTGGAACGGGATGTGGGTCACTTGGTTTGAGCGGCCTTCAGTGCTTCAAGTACGGCATCGGAATGGCCGGCGACTTTGACCTTGCGCCATTCCTGCACGAGCTGGCTGTCAGGAGAGATCAGGAAGGTGCTGCGTTCGATGCCACGCACCTGCTTGCCGTACATGTTCTTCATCTTGATCACGTCGAAGGCGCTGCATAGCGCTTCGTCGGTGTCACTGATCAGTGGGAACTTGAAACCCTGCTTGGCGCAGAAGTTGTCGTGCGACTTCACGGAGTCGCGGGAGATGCCGAACACCTGTGCACCGGCGCGCTTGAACCTGGGCAGCAGGGCGTTGAAATCCAGGCCTTCGGTGGTGCAGCCGGGGGTGCTGTCCTTCGGGTAGAAGTACAACACCAGCCACTGGCCGGCGAGTTCGCCGAGGCTGGTAGTGGTGCCGCCGGACAGGGCCAGTGGCAGTGCGAGGGTGTTTCGGTCCAGGGTATCGCCGATGTTCATCAGATCCTTTCCGGAGCCTGGGGGTATTCGATTGCAATTACATGAAACGCCGCGCGCCTGTGATGGGCGCGCGAATTTCAGAACTTCATCGGGTCCATGATCGCGTCCAGGTTGAGGTGGTCGCAGAACTCAAGGAAATCGTCGCGCAGGGCGGCGATGTGCATGTTGGAGGGTACGCCAATGGTGATCTGCGCAGAGAACATTTCCGCGCCGGTCTGCATGGCCTGGTAACGGGTGCTCTGCAGGTTCTCGATGGTGATGCCCTGGCGGTCGAAGAAGTCGGCCAGCTGGAACAGGATGCCCGGCTTGTCGGCGGCAACGACTTCCACGATATACGGCAGCAGGTTGGACTGCGCCTGCTTGGCAGCGGTGCGGTACCACACCAGTTTCAGGTTCTCTTCGCGCTCAAGCCGGGTCAGCATGGCTTCGAGCTTGGCGACGGCATCCCAGGAGCCGGTGGCCAGGGTGGTCACCGAGACATCGCGGCCAACCGTGGACAGGCGGGCATCGACCAGGTTGCAGCCGCTGTCGGCGATTCGACGGGTGACGGACAGCAGGGGGGACTCCGGATGCGTCGTATAGGCGTTGATCAGGAGGTGGTTTTCGGTCGGCAGCGGCCGCGGCGTGGTGTCGGTCAAGGTGGTTCCGGGTGCTAGATGAGTCTGAACAACTCCATTTGGGGGCTGTTCGCTGGTGTCCAGCATACTTGCCCGTGCTTTCGACCGGCAAGTAACATGCTTTCGGTCACGAACCCGCCGCTCGGCGGGCTTCTTTACCCCCACGAAGAGCGACTGACACTTTGTCCATATCTGGTCTCATCACCGCGCTGGCGACGCCTTTCAAGGCCGACGGCGCACTCGATCCCGACGGTTGGCAGCGGCTGTTGGCGCAGCAGCTCAAGGGCGGCGTTCAGGGTGTCGTGGTAGCCGGTTCCACCGGCGAAGCCTCAACCCTGTCCGACGATGAATACGATGGCCTGCTGCGCAGTGCGGTTGCCGCCTTCGCCGGCAAAGTGCCGGTGCTGGCCGGTACCGGCCTGTCCGGTACCGCCCGCACCATCGCCCTGACCAAACGCGCTGCCGCCAATGGCGCCACCCATGCGCTGGTGGTCACCCCGCCGTATGTGCGTCCCACCCAGGAAGGCCTGCGCCAGCATTACCTGGCCGTGGCCGAGCAGGGCGGCCTGCCGGTGCTGCTGTACAACGTGCCCGGGCGCACTGGCTGCGATCTGTTGCCGGAGACCGTCGCCGAACTGGCCGCGCACCCGAACATCATCGGCATCAAGGAAGCGGTGGGTGATACCACCCGTCTGAAAGCCCTGCTGCAGCTGCGCAGCGACAGCTTCGCCATCCTCAGTGGTGACGACAGCTCGGCTGCCCGTTCCATGTTGTCCGGGGCCGATGGTCTGATTTCGGTCGGTTCCAACGTGCTGCCCGGTGCCTACCGTACGCTGTGTGACCTGGCCCGTGCCGGTCAGCACGAGGCGGCCGAGGCCTGGGATGCCCGTCTGCAGCCGTACCACGATTTCTGCGGTGTCGAGTCCAACCCCATTCCGGTCAAGGCGCTGCTGCAGCGCATCGGTATTGGTGATGGGCTGCGCTTGCCGCTGCTCCCGCTTTCCGCGCAATACCACGCACATGCCGATCATCTGGCCGCTGACGTGGGTGCGTTGGAAGAACTATCCAGCCGCTGATCCGGCGGCCTTTGAACTCTGGAGATTCACCCATGCGTCAAACCTCTACCGTTCGCGTGTTCTCGCTGGTGCTGCTGGGCGTGGTCACCGCCGTTGCCACCTCTGGTTGCTTCTTCAAGCGCGGCGCGCGCGGCGATTACGCGCTGGCCCCGGAGGCGCGCCCGCTGGAAGTGCCGCCGGATCTGAACCTGCCCAACACTTCCGGTTCGGCACCGATCCCGGCACTGGCCTCGGCGGTCAAGCCGGCAGCGGCGTCGGCCGCTACCGTGGCTTCGTCGCAGAGCGGTTTCACCGCCAGCGGCAACCGTGACGAGGTATTCGGCAAGGTTGGTGAGGCACTGGCCGGCGTCGATGGCCTGACCATTGCCAGCCGCGCGCAGCTGCTGGGCTCCTACGATGTCGCCTACGAAGGCAGCAACTTCCTGGTGCGCGTGGTCGCAACCGACGCTGGCGCCTATGTGTCGGCGGTGGACCCGCGTGGCATGCCAGCCACCGACGCTGCTGCAACCAAGCTGATCGCGGCACTGAAGGCCAAGTTGGCCGGTTGATCGCGGTGGTCAAGCAGTAAAGAAAAGGGCGCCTGCGTAAGCGGGCGCCCTTTTCATTGGCTGGCTGTTGGGCTGGCTATGTGGCGGATCAGCGTTCCAGCAGCTTCAGCTTATCCGGCTTGCCGTCCCATTCGGCGGCGTCGGCCGGCGGGTCTTTACGTATGGTCAGCACCGGCCAGGCCTTGGCCAGCTCGGCATTGAGCGCGACAAAGCCTTCCTGGCCGGCGGGTACGTCATCTTCCGGGAAGATCGCGTTGACCGGGCATTCGGGCTCACACAGCGTGCAGTCGATGCATTCATCAGGGTCGATCACGAGGAAGTTGGGGCCTTCGTGGAAGCAATCCACGGGGCAGACTTCAACGCAATCGGTGTGTTTGCACTTGATGCAGTTTTCGGTAACGACAAAAGGCATGGTGGGGTCCGGCTTTGAACCCTGCAATTCTAGATCAGGATGCAGGGGCTGGGCGGGGGCATTCTCATTGGCCCGGGCTGCAGGCGCAAGGAAACGTGCCGGAGCCAGGGCCCTGGGGCGCTGGCAGGTGTACAAAGCAAAAAACCCCGCAGGGCGGGGCTTTTGCATTCGCAGACGGAGTTGGCGCTCCCTAGGGGACTCGAACCCCTGTTTTAGCCTTGAGAGGGCCACGTCCTAACCACTAGACGAAGGGAGCGTTTGGTCGCGTCTGGCGAGCGCGCTAGTATATGCATCTGGTTGCCGCTCGGCAATCCCGTAAACCCAACTGGAAGCGCCAACATCAATTCCATAGTTACAACGCCGTTCACCGTCCGCGTGATCCCGCGCGACCAGCACACCATCTCGCGCCGGGATATCAGTCCCAATGCGCTGCGGGTGCTCTACCGTCTGCGCGAATCCGGCTTCGGCGCCTATCTTGTTGGTGGCGCAGTGCGCGACCTGTTGGTAGGTGGACGCCCCAAGGATTTCGACGTGGCCACCGACGCCACCCCGGAACAGGTCAAGCAGCTGTTCCGCAACTGCCGGCTGATTGGCCGCCGCTTCCGCCTCGCCCATGTGGTGTTTGGCCGCGAGATCATCGAAGTGGCGACGTTCCGTGCCAACAGTGATGACGGCAGCGGCGACCGTGAGGTCGAGAACGGCATGCTGGTGCGCGACAACGTGTACGGCACCATTGAAGATGACGCCGTGCGCCGCGACTTCACCTGCAATGCGCTGTATTACGCCATCGAGGATTTCTCGGTGCGTGACTACACCGGTGGCTTTGAGGACGTGCTGGCACGCCGGATGAAGCTGATCGGCGATCCGGAGCAGCGCTACCGCGAAGACCCCGTGCGCATGCTGCGCGCGGTGCGGCTGGCGGCCAAGCTCAACTTCGAGATCGACGCGGCCACCGCCGAGCCGATTCCACGCCTTGCTTCCTTGCTGAGCGAGGCCGCGCCGGCACGCTTGTTCGAGGAAGTGCTCAAGCTGTTCCTGTCCGGGCATGGCGTGGCCAGCTTTGAAGGGCTGGAGCGCTATGGCCTGCTGGCGGTGCTGTTCCCGGAAAGCGCCGCGGCGCTGAAGAGCAACCGCACCGGCGCGCTGCGCCGCATCCTGATCGAAGGCCTGCGCAATACCGACGAGCGTGTCGCCAACGAGGAACCGGTGTCGCCGGCCTTCCTGTTCGCGCTGCTGCTGTGGCCGGCCTTCTGCCGTGCGCTGATCGGCCTGCAGAAGCAGGGGCTGGCGCCGGAAGAGGCGCAACGCCGTGCCGCCGACCGGGTGACTTTGCATCAGCTGAGCACGATTGCGCTGCCGCGCCGATTCTCGCTGCCGATGCAGGAAATCTGGCTGCTGCAGTCGCGCTTCAGCAGCCGCCAGCGCAAGCGCGTGCTGCGTACCCTGAGCCATCCGCGCTTCCGCGCTGCGTTCGATTTCCTGGCCCTGCGCCAGGCTGCTTCCAGCGAGCATCAGGAAGACATCGCGTTCTGGCGTGAGGCCCAGGCCGAAGCCGGGCACGAAGTGGGCGCCGGGCTGGATTCGGTGCATACCGATGGCGAGGCGGAGGAGGGCGCGGCACCGCGTCGCCGGCGCCGTCGTCGCCGTCCTGGTGGTGGCAGCGCGGCGGCGGGCGAGTAGGCAGCGATGGTTGTAGCGTGTATCGGGCTGGGCGCGAACCTTGGGGACGCGCCTGCCACCCTGCGTTCGGCGATCCAGGTGTTGGCGCAGCTGCCGGGTGTGCAGCTGCTGGCAAGCTCGCGCCTGTATCGCACGCCGGCCTGGGGCAACGAGGCGCAGCCGGATTTCATCAATGCCGCCGTGGCGCTGCAGACCGATCTGCCAGCGCCGCAGCTGCTGGAGCAGTTGCTGGCGATCGAGCAGCAGTTCGGGCGGGTGCGCGAGCCGGGCCAGCATTGGGGGCCGCGGCTGCTGGATCTGGATCTGCTCTTGTATGCCGAGCAGGTGATCGACCTGCCGCAGCTGCAGGTGCCACACCCCTTCCTGCATCAGCGCGGCTTTGCCCTGCTGCCGCTGGCAGACGTGGCGCCAGATGCCCTGATTCCGGGCCATGGAACAGTGCGGGACGTATTGGTAGGCATCAATACCTGCGGTATCGATCCGATAGGGGGATAATGGTCGGCTCATAAGCCACCGTTATGACCACATGAGCACACACGCAGATAGCAAGCCCTGGACCGTCCCCGCATTGGCCGAGGCCAAGCGCAATGGCCAGAAGCTGGTCATGTTGACCGCTTACGACGCCGGCTTTGCCCGTGCCTTCGACGCCAATGGCGTGGACCTGATCCTGGTCGGCGATTCGCTGGGCATGGTGGTGCAGGGGCACGATTCGACGCTGCCGGTCAGCGTTGACGACGTGGTCTATCACACCCGCGCAGTTGCGGGCGTACTGGAGCGCGCGCTGCTGGTCTCGGACCTGCCGTTTGGCGCCGACGCCACCGCCGAACGCGCGCTGGATGCCTCGCTCAAGCTGTTGCAGGCCGGCGCGGAGATGGTCAAGATCGAAGGTGCCGGCTTCAAGCTGGACATCATCCGGCACCTGGTCGAGCGCGAAATCCCGGTCTGTTCGCACCTGGGCCTGACCCCGCAGTCGGTGTTGCGCCTGGGCGGTTACCGCGTACAGGGCCGTGGCGATGCTGCCAAGCAGTTGCTGGACGACTCCAAGGCCGTGGCCGAGGCCGGCGCCAGCCTGCTGGTGCTGGAATGCGTGCCGACTCCGATTGCCGGCCGCGTCACTGCCGAAATCACGATTCCCACCATTGGTATTGGCGCCGGTCCCGATTGCGACGGACAGGTGCTGGTGCTGCATGACTTCCTCGGTCTGGACAGCGGCCACCGGCGTCCCAAGTTCGTCAAGGATTTCCTTGCCGAAGGCGGTTCGGTGGCGGGTGCCGTCCGTGCCTATGCCGACGCCGTGCGCGCCGGCATCTTCCCCGACGCAGAACACGCTTACGCATCATGATCGAAACCGTTACCGAACTTTCCCGGCTGCGCGCCATTGTCAGCGGCTGGAAGCGCGAAGGCCTGCGCGTGGCGCTGGTGCCGACCATGGGCAACCTGCATGCCGGCCACTACTCGCTGGTGAAGCTGGCGCGTGAGCACGCCGACAAGGTGGTCTCCAGCGTCTTTGTCAACCCGACCCAGTTCGGCCCGAATGAGGATTTCACCCGTTACCCGCGCACGCCCGAGGCCGACACCAGTGGTCTGGAGCAGGCCGGCTGTGACGTGCTGTGGCTGCCCACGGTGGAATCCATGTACCCGTTTGGCGTCGAGCTGGCTGCCAATGTGCACGTACCCGGTGTCAGTTCGCTGCTGGAAGGCGCACACCGCCCGGGGCACTTCGACGGTGTCTGCACGGTGGTGAGCCGACTGTTCAACCAGGTGCAGCCCGACGTGGCCGCGTTTGGGCGCAAGGACTACCAGCAGCTGGCGGTGATCCAGCAGATGGTGGCCGACCTGGCGTTCCCGATCCAGATCCTCGGTGGCGAGATCGTGCGTGAGGCCGATGGCCTGGCGATGAGCTCGCGCAACCAGTACCTGACCGCCGATGTGCGGCCGCAGGCCACGGTGATCCGCAAGGTGCTGCTGGCCGCACGCGATGCCTACCTGGGCGGCGCAGAGCGGGTGGCGGTCGAGCAGCAGGCGGCGGCGCAGCTGGAGGCTGCCGGCTACCTGGTGGATTACGCAGTGGTGCGCATGCCCGACCTGAGCGAGCCCGGTGCCAGCCATGAAGGCGCGCGGGTGGCGTTGGTGGCGGCCAAGCTGGGCACGACCCGCCTGATCGACAATATCGAGTTCTAAGTCCGCGAGTTCTGAACAGGGCGGTCGGCGGACTTGAGCTGTCCGCTGGCAGACTCCTGAATGACAGCCAATGGCGCCCTTGTGGCGCCATTGTCGTATCCGTGCAAGCGTCGCCGCAAAGGTCATGTTGCGGTGCGGGCAAGGGCGCGCGCCGGTGCTAGACTGCGCCCTTTCTCACGCAGTTTCGGCATTGTCATGCAACTCTCCCTGCTCAAGACCAAGATTCACCGCGCCACCGTCACCCATTCGGAGCTGAACTACGAAGGCTCCATCGCGATCGACGACAACCTGCTGCAGGCGACCGGCATCCGCGAATTTGAACAGGTGCACATCTGGGACGTGACCAACGGTGCCCGTTTCACCACCTACGCACTGCGGGCAGAAGCCGGCAGCGGCGTGATCTCGCTCAACGGCGGCGCCGCGCGCCACGTGCAGGTGGGCGACATCATCATCATCGCTGCCTTCGCCGGCATGAGCGAAGAAGAAGCCAGCACGTTCAAGCCCAAGCTTGTCTACGTTGACGGCGACAACCGCATTTCCCACACCAACGACAGCATCCCCACACAGGCCGCATGATCACCAACAACGGATTCGACGTATTGCACGCCCACGCCCAGCGTCTGCAGGGCACCGGCATTCCCTCGCTGATGGCCGCAGAGCCTGACCGGGTGCAGCGCCTGGCGCTGAAAGTCGGTCCGTTGTATGTGAATTTTGCGCGGCAGAAATACGACCGCGCGGCCTTGGATGCCTTGCTGGACCTGGCCGCCGCGCGCGATGTCGCCGGCGGTTTCCAGCGCCTGTTCGGTGGCCAGAAAATCAACCACACCGAAGATCGTGCGGTGCTGCACAGCGCGTTGCGCGGCGATGCCAGTGATACGCCGGTTGCCGTGGCCGCCCGCGCGGAAGCGGTGGCGGTGCAGGCGCAGATGGGGGCCTTGATCAAGGCGCTGGAAGCCAGCAAGGTCACCGACATCGTCAGTGTCGGCATCGGTGGTTCGGACCTGGGGCCGCGTCTGGTTGCCGATGCGCTGCGTCCGGCATCGGGTGCGCGTTTCCGTGTGCATTTCGTTTCCAACGTCGACGGCGCGGCAATGCAGCGCACCCTGGCGACGCTGGACCCGGCGACCACTGCCGGCATCCTGATCTCCAAGACCTTCGGTACCCAGGAAACCCTGCTCAACGGCCGCATCCTGTGTGACTGGCTGGGTGGCAGCGAGCGCCTGTACGCCGTCAGTGCCAACCCCGAGCGCGCCGCCAAGGCCTTCGATATCGCTGCCGAACGCGTGCTGCCGATGTGGGACTGGGTGGGCGGTCGTTATTCGCTGTGGTCGGCAGTGGGCTTCCCGATCGCCTTGGCAATTGGATTTGAACGCTTCGGCCAGCTGCTGGAAGGCGCTGCACAGATGGACGCGCATGCGGCCAGTGCACCGCTGCCGAGCAATCTGCCGGTGTTGCATGCGCTGACCGATATCTGGAACCGCAATGTGTTGGGCTATGCCACCCATGCAGTGATGACCTACGACCAGCGCATGGCGTTGTTGCCGGCCTATCTGCAGCAGCTGGTGATGGAAAGCCTGGGCAAGCGGGTCAAGCGCGACGGCAGTCCGGTCGATGGCGACACGGTGTCGGTGTGGTGGGGTGGCGCTGGCACCGACGTGCAGCACAGCTTCTTCCAGGCGCTGCACCAAGGCACCAGCATCGTGCCGGCCGATTTCATCGGCTGCGTGCACAATGACGATCCCTACGAGATCAACCATCAGGCCCTGCTGGCCAACCTGCTGGCGCAGACCGAAGCCCTGGCCAATGGCCAGGACAGCGAAGACCCGCACCGCCAGTATCCGGGGGGCCGCCCGAGCACGATGATCCTGCTGGATGCGCTGACTCCGCAGTCGCTGGGTGCCCTGATCGCGATGTACGAGCACGCTGTGTACGTGCAATCGCTGATCTGGGACATCAATGCCTTCGACCAGTTCGGTGTCGAGCTCGGCAAGCAGCTGGCCAGCCAGCTGTTGCCGGCGGTGCAGGGCGAGGCAGTGGAGATTGCCGACCCGATGACCCGGGAGTTGTTGGCGCGACTGCGCTGATAACGATTTGTCGTTTGAAAAAAAAGCCGCGCAGAAATGCGCGGCTTTTTCTTGCCCCCTCCCTTTGCCGAAGGCAAGGGGAGGGTTGGGGAGGGGTAAGTCCTTCGCACTATGGGTGAAGGCCCCTGCCGAGCATGGCTCGGCACTACAGAGAGCCGGAGTTACCTGTTCGGGTCGCGTTCCGGGCTTGGCCGCTTGGTCAGCTTGCGCTGCAGCGAGCGGCGGTGCATGCCCAGCAGGCGCGCGGCTGCGGACACATTGCCGCCGGTCTCATGCAGCGCCTGCTGGATATGCTCCCACTGCAGGCGGCTGATCGGCGTCATCGCGTCCGGCGGTTCAACATCCTCCGGCTCCTCGCCGCCCTCGTCCTCCTCGCCAAGCGCGCGCAGGATCATCTGCACCGTCGCCGGCTTCGGCAGGTAGTCATCCGCGCCCAGCTTGATCGCTTCCACCGCGGTGGCGATGGAGGCATAGCCGGTGACCAGCAGGATACGCATGTCCTGGCGCAGCTCGCGCAGGGGCTGGATCAGGTTCAAGCCGGACTCGCTGCCCAGCTTCAGGTCGATCAATGCGAACGCTGGTGGCGTCTGTGTGGCCAGCTGCATGGCGCTGGAAATGTCGGTGGCGGTGATGGCTTCGATGCCGCGGCGGGCCAGGGTGCGCTGCAGGGTGCGCAGATAGAGCGGGTCGTCATCGACCAGCAGGCCGTGGGTGGCAGCAGCATTCATGGACTTACCTCGATAGTGTTCAACGGCAGGCGAAAGCCGACGCGTGCGCCCTGGCCTTCGGCCGGGCGCATCCACAGTTCGCCGTGCAGACGCTCAATGGTGGCATGCGACAGCGCCAGACCGACACCCATGCCGTTGCTTTTGCCGCTGTTGAACAAGGTGCCGGGCAGGGCTGCATCATTGGCGTTGAAGCCCGGTCCGTAATCGCGGACCTCACCGTAGAGCTGACCTTCGTGGATGCGGATGTCCAGGTCGATCTGCGCGCGCCCGGCGTGTTCACCGGCATCGGCAGCATTGTTCAACAGCACCTGCAGCAGATGACCAATACCGGGGTCCAATTTCAGATGCAGCGGGGCGTCGGGGTTGCGTCGCAACTGGATGGTCGGGCGCACCAGTCGCCACTGTTCGAGCACGCTGGCGATGGACACCGGCGCGCGGCTGCCTGCGCCTTCTGCCGGTGCCGCCAACGCCAGCACCTTCTCCCGGCACTGCACCAGCAACTCGCGCAGGGTTTCCAGGTCGTCGCGCATTTCCGGGGTGGCCGCGCCCTGCTCGACGATGTCGTCGGTGAGCAAGGTCATGGTCGCCAGCGGCGTGTTGAGTTCATGGGCGACAGAGGCGGCATGCGTGGCCAAGGCGACAATGCCTTCGTTGCGGACGAAGCGCTCGCGCAACATCGCCAGCTGGTTCTCACGCTCGCGCAGCGCAGCTGCCAAGCGCGTGGAAAAGACCAGAACCACCACGCTGGACAGCAGAAAGTTGGCCGCCGCACCCCATAGGTGCAGGCTCATCGTGTCGAAGTAGCCGCCCTTCAGCGGCAGCCCGAACACCGCGCTCAGCGCATAGCCGCCCACGCAGGCCGCAGCTACCGCATGGGTCCAGCGCAGCGGCAGGGCAAGCGCGGCCAGTGCGATCAGGATCAGGAACAGCGAGCCGAACGGGTTGGCGATGCCGCCACTCCACCCCACCATCCAGGTCAGCACGGTGACGTCGACCAGGATGTGGCCGAAGGCGGTGACCGGTGCCGGGTCGGTGTCATGTACGCGCAGCTGCACGTACAGGTTGAACAGGGCCAGCACGGCGACGCCGGCCCACAGCGGTTCCTGCGGCAGTTCCAGCCCCAACAGCCAGGTGGCGACTAGGATGGTCGCGGCCTGGCCGGCGGTGGCCAGCCAGCGCAGGCTGCACAGGGTGCGCAGAAAAGAGGTGTCTCGGGTTTCCATGCCGCAATCGTATGCTGTTGCGGTGGCTACCACGCAATCCAAGGTTCATGCCGCACGGGTGGTTGGCGCGCTAAAATGGGCAATGCATGACGCCGTGACCCGCCCAACACCGCCCACCGACGCTACCGCGTGGCCCCGCCGCATCACCCAGTCCGTCGCCATCGGCGGCGTCAAGGTGGGCGGAGGTAATCCCGTGGTCGTGCAGTCGATGACCAATACCGATACCGCCGATGTGGCTGCCAGCGTCAAGCAGGTAGCTGAACTCTGGCGCGCGGGCTCGGAGATGGTGCGACTGACCGTCAACAATCCCGAATCGGCCGCGGCCATTCCGCGCATCGTCGAGAAGCTGGCGATGATGGGCATCGAGGTGCCGTTGATCGGCGACTTCCATTACAACGGTCACCAGTTGCTGGCTGCCGAACCAGCCTGTGCCGAGGCGCTGGCCAAGTACCGCATCAATCCGGGCAATGTCGGCTTCGGCAAGAAGAAAGACACCCAGTTCGCGCAGCTGATCGAATTTGCCATCAAGTACAACAAGCCGGTGCGCATCGGCGCCAACTGGGGCTCGTTGGACCAGTCGCTCGCCGCCAAGCTGATGGATGAGAACAGCCAGCGTGCGCAGCCCTGGGATGCCGGCCGCGTACTGCGCGAGGCCTTGATCCGCTCTGCGCTGGATTCGGCCGAGACCGCAGTTGAGCTGGGTCTGCCGCGCGATCGCATCGTGTTGTCGGCCAAGGTCAGTGGCGTGCAGGAACTGATTGCGGTGTATCGCGATCTGGCGCAGCGCTCGGACTTCGCCCTGCATCTGGGCCTGACCGAAGCCGGTATCGGTAGCAAGGGCATCGTCGCTTCGTCGGCGGCGCTGGCGGTGCTGATGCAGGAAGGTATCGGCGACACCATCCGTATTTCGTTGACGCCCGAACCGGGCCAGTCGCGCACGCAGGAAGTCATCGTCGCCCAGGAGCTGCTGCAGACCACCGGTCAGCGCGCTTTCACGCCGATGGTCACGGCTTGCCCGGGCTGCGGCCGTACCACCTCCGAGTTCTTCCAGGAGCTGGCCAAGGTGGTGCAGAACCATGTGCGCGAAAAGATGCCGGTGTGGCGTGTCAGCCATCCCGGCGCGGAGAACATGACCCTGGCGGTGATGGGTTGCATCGTCAACGGCCCCGGCGAATCGCGTCATGCCAATATCGGTATTTCGCTGCCTGGCACCGGCGAAACCCCGGCGGCGCCGGTGTTCGTCGACGGCGAAAAGAAGGTCACTCTGCGTGGCGAGAACATCGCCCATGAGTTCGTCGCCTTGATTGATGACTATGTCGAGACCCGCTATGCCCGAAGCTCCGGTTGATCCCCGGAGCGAAGCTGCCGGTCTGCGTCGCTGGCTCAGCCATAATGCGTGGCGGCTGGTGGTGCTGTTCATCGGCGTGCTGCTGCCCTTGGCCGGCTTCGTTGCCCTGGCAGACGAGATTCACGAGGCCGAGGCATTTCATTTCGATGCGGTCCTGCTGCTGCGCATGCATGCGATGGCCACGCCCGGCCTGAATGACTTCTTCGTGTTGATGTCCAAGCTGGGCTATCAATGGGGCGTCATCCCCGTCGATATCCTGATCGTGGCTGTGTTGCTGCTGCAGCGACACTGGCGCAAGGCCACATTCGCGGCAACGGCGTTCATTGGTTCGGCGCTGTTGAACCTGGGCAGCAAGCAGATGTTCCAGCGCGAACGCCCGAGTCTGTGGGAGTCGATTGCACCGGAAAGCACGTTCAGCTTCCCCAGCGGGCACGCGATGGGCTCGATGACGCTGGCACTGACCCTGGTGTTTTTGACCTGGCGTACACCCTGGCGGTGGCCGGTGGTGGCGATCGTCAGCGGTTTTGTCGTCTCGGTCGGGCTGTCACGGGTCTACCTGGGGGTGCATTACCCCTCGGACATCCTCGGCGGCTGGTGTGCCGCAACGATCTGGGTAACAGGCGTTTATATGGTGATGTTCCGTCGGCGCTGGTCCTTGCCTGCGCCCTGAGTTGCACTGCAATTGGTAATGTCCAAAACGTAAGGGAAGTCCTAAGTCATTGGACGAATTGACCTGATGGATACAGTATTGGCTGCGACGGCATAGTGAGCTCGCCAGCCGCAGGCGCATAAACCGCATCATCCTGATGCTCAAAACTACAGATACATTTCCTGCGAGCCGGTGTCCGATAGAGCCCAGTTGGGCCACTTCTGCTTGATAATACACATGGCCTTGCCATGAGGGACGGGGGAGGGCCGTCGCCTCGCATGCTCGGATTTTGCCGCGCCCAAGGCTTCAACTGTCACCTCGCCGCGAGGAATCCTTCATGACCATCAGCGTTTTTCTTATCGATGACCACGCACTTGTGCGCACGGGCATTCGGATGATTCTTTCGGGGCAAACCGGGATAGAAGTCGTCGGTGAAGCGGACAGCGGCGACGTCGCACTGCCGCAGATCCGCCGCCTGAAACCGGACGTCGTACTGTGTGATCTGCACTTGCCTGGTCTCAGTGGATTGGAGATCACCGAACGCATCGTCAAGGGCGATCACGGCACCAAGGTGATCATCGTCTCCGTGCTGGAAGACGGGCCGATGCCCAAGCGCTTGCTGGAGGCCGGTGCTTCCGGCTATGTGGGCAAGGGAGGGGATTCGAAAGAGCTGATCCGCGCCGTGCATGACGTCGCCATCGGCAAACGGTACCTGGCCACCAGCATTGCGCAGAATCTGGCGCTGTCCAATCTCGAAGGCGGCGCATCGCCGTTCGACCTGCTCTCGCCGCGTGAGCTGGAAGTGGCCTTGTTGCTGATCCAGGGGCACCGCCAGGAAGAAATCGCGCGTCGCTTGAGTCTCAGCGCCAAGACCGTGAACACGCACAAGGCCCGCCTGTTCCAGAAGCTGGGCGTGCAGGACAATATCGCCCTGGCCCGGCTTGCTGCGCAGTACGGTGTGGGTGATCCCAGCAAGGCGATCTGAGGCCAGAAGAGCTTCTGCCAGGCTTTTTCTGCAGAAAGGGCCTTCGAGTGCAGTTGAATCAGAAGAGCGCAGCGGCAACGTTGCGCTCTTCTTGTTTTGTTTGGCGTTGCGGATGGCACGCCAGTCCAACCTTCGCCTGTGGGAGCGGCGTGAGCCGCGAAGCTGGCGTTACTCAGGCCTCCGGCCAGCTGTGCCATCTGATGATGTGTGTGTTTCGCGGCTGACGCCGCTCCCACAAGAAGCTAGAAGCACAGCCGCTGCCGTTCCGTGGTCCAGAAACGCAGAAAGCGGCCCGAAGGCCGCTTTCTGTTTTCGCACAAGCTGGAAGGATCAGCCGTTACGCGGCTGATCGTCTTCCTGCTTTTCGGCGCCAGCTTCGGTCACGACGCTGTCGACATGCGCGGCCGGTGCCGGCGCTGCGGTCTCGACCACAGGCTTTTCAGTGCTTTCTTCAACAACCGCGGTCTGGGCGAACAGCTGGCCATTCTCCGGTACTGCGGGTGCCGGTGCTGCAACCACGGCCGGTTCCGGCTGCAGCGTGCTGACCGGGGCCGGTACTGCGTTGACCGGTGCAACAGGTGCGGCCTGCTCGGTCGGTGCAGTGGCAGCGACCGGCGCAGTGACGACCGCCGGAGCAGCGACAGGTGCTTCGACCACGACGCTGGCCGGGGCTGCGATGGCGGCTTCGGTGACAGCTTCTGCCGGGGCAGTGATTGCCTGTTCGGTCTTGACCACTGCCGGCTCGGCAACAGTTGTCACTTCGATGGCAGCAGCCGGCGCCGGCGCTGCTGCTTCAACAACGGTTGCTTCGACAGTACGCACTTCGACATCGGCGACAGGTGCTGCGGCAGCAACCGCGACAACGGCAGCTGCAGCTTGCACCGGTGCAGCGACAGCCGGCTTGGCTGCTGCTATCGGAGCGGCCGGGGTTGCAGGTTCGTCATCGAACTCGAACTCGGGCTGGCTGCTGGCGGGCTTGACCGGGGCTTCATTGGTTTCGCCATCGGCGTCATCAAAACCGTCCAGACTGTCTTCGTCACCGCCCAGGCTTTCACCACCGGCGGCGCCTTCACCATTGCCACGACGACGACGACGACCACCGCGACGACCGCGCCGCCGACGACCACCGGCTTCGCCGGCAGCTTCTTCGCCTGCAACCGGGTTGCCGTTCTCGTCGACGACCACAGCCACTGCCGGCTGCTCCTCGGAGACGACCGCCGGCTTGGCGATCTCGGCAGCAATGATGTTGTCCTTGACCACGGCATCGGTGTTGGCAATGGCGTCGTTGGCCACGATCGCTGCTGCGGCAACTACCGGCGCTGCGACGGCCGGTGCTGCTGCGCGAGCGGCTTCCTGCTGCGGCTGCTGCTGGCGTGCGGGCTTCTCGGCCTGCGCGTTCTGCTGCTGGACCTGCTTGTCGGTGTCCTGCTGCGGCTTGGGCTGCTTCGGCTGCTTGGGCTGTTTGGCCTGCTGCTGCTCGTTGTTGCGCTGCTGCTTGGGCTGCTGCTGGGCCTGATCACCGCGCTGCTGTTCATTGCGCTGCTTGGGCTGCTGCTGGGCGTTGTTCTGCGCCTGCGGCTGACCCTGCTGCTGCGGCTTGTCAGCGTTCTGGCGGCGATCTTCGCGGCGCTGCTCATCACGGCGGTTGCCGTTGGCGTTGCCGCCCGCATTTGCATTGCCGTTGCCACCGCGACCCTGCTGGCCATTGCGGCGCTGGTTACCACGCTCGTTGCGGTTGTTGCGGCCATTGTCCTGGCGCTGCGGCTGTGCCGGCTGTGCGGTCGGGGCCGGCTCGCCGCCGAACACGCGCTTCAGCCAGCCCATCACGCCGCCTGCGGCGGGCGCGACAGGTGCAGCAACCGGTGCCGGAGCCGGGGCGGCTTCGACGACTTCACGGATCGGCGCAGGCTGGCTGTGCTTGACGTGGGTCACGGCCGGTGCCGGAATGTTCAGCTGGGCCTTGGTCAGTGCATGCACCGGCAGCTTGCGCGGGGTGCCGCGCTGGTAGCTGGGCTTGCTCGACTCTTCACCCAGCTCGTTGTCGCGCAGGCGCGTGACTTCGTAGTGCGGGGTGTGCAGCTGCTCGTCGGCAACGATGACGATGGGCGCGTCATGGCGCTGCTCGATTTCACGCAGGGCGCTGCGCTTCTCGTTGAGCAGGTAGTTGGCGATCTCGACCGGGGCCTGGACCAGCACCTGTCCGGTGTTCTCCTTCATCGCATGCTCTTCGGCAACGCGGATGATGGACAGCGACAGCGACTCGATGCTGCGCATGCGACCCTGGCCGTCACAACGTGGGCAGACGATCTGGCTGGATTCGCCCAGGCTCGGACGCAGGCGCTGACGGCTCATTTCCATCAGGCCGAAGCGCGAGATGCGGCCCAGCTGGACGCGGGCACGGTCGTACTTCAGTGCGCTCTGCAGGCGGTTTTCGACTTCGCGCTGGTGCTTGCTGGAGGACATGTCGATGAAATCGATGACCACCAGCCCGCCCAGGTCGCGCAGGCGCAGCTGGCGGGCGACTTCTTCGGCCGCTTCCAGATTGGTCTGGAACGCGGTGTCTTCGATGTCGCTGCCCTTGGTGGAGCGGGCCGAGTTGACGTCGACTGCGGTCAGCGCTTCGGTCTGGTCAACCACGATCGAGCCACCAGACGGCAGGCGCACGTTGCGCTCGTAGATCGCCTCGATCTGCGATTCGATCTGGAAGCGGTTGAACAGCGGGATGTCGTCCTTGTAATGCTTGAGCTTGCGCAGGGTCTGCGGCATCACCTGCTGCATGAAGTCGCGTGCGGTCTCGTACAGCTCTTCGGTGTCGACCAGGATCTCGCCGACGTCCGAGCGCAGGTAGTCGCGCAGGGCGCGCACGATCAGGCGCGACTCCTGGTAGATCAGGAACGGGGCCGGCTTGGTCAGTGCGGCCTCGGCGATCGAGCGCCATACCTGCAACAGATAGTCCAGATCCCACTGCAGCTCTTCTGCATCGCGGCCAACGCCGGCGGTGCGGATGATCACGCCCATGTCGTCGGGGATGTTCAGCTTGTCCAGCGCTTCCTTCAGGGCGGCGCGGTCTTCACCCTCGATGCGACGGGACACGCCGCCGGCAGAGGGGGAGTTCGGCATCAGCACCATGTAGCGGCCGGCCAGGGAGATGAAGGTGGTCAGGGCGGCGCCCTTGTTGCCACGTTCTTCCTTGTCGACCTGCACGACGATTTCCTGGCCTTCGCGCAGGAGTTCCTTGATGCCGGCTTTGTTGTGGTCCACGCCCGCCTGGAAATAGTCGCGGGAGATTTCCTTGAGCGGCAGGAAGCCATGGCGGTCGCCGCCGTACTCGACAAAGGCAGCCTCAAGCGACGGCTCAAGACGGGTGATACGGCCCTTGTAGATGTTGGACTTCTTCTGTTCCTTGGACGGTTGCTCGATGTCGATGTCGTACAGGTTTTGCCCGTCGACGATGGCCACGCGCAGTTCTTCAGCCTGCGTGGCATTGATCAGCATTCGCTTCATTGTGCGTTCCTCGCGCGCTGCTACCGCGCGGAACGCCATGGGGTTTCGCCTCTGGACACGGTTCGCCGCCCATTCGCGCAGGCGCGGGCAGGGCGGCTTGGGTTTCCAGCGCTACGACACCACGGCAGGCCGCGGGAGCGCTTCTTTCTTGTTTTAGGTGTTTCAGGGCCGGCGGCCGCCCGCGGCCGGGGCCGATGGCGTCGCGCGGGACATGGGTTTCGTCCAGCTCGGATGCTTTTTGGCATCCGGCGATGGCCGGGAACGCCGACGAGCCGCTAACATGGCCGCCCCGGGGGCGGTGGCCGCGCACTGTGCCGGATTCGTAGGGGGCGGGGCTTCTGGCCCTGACCAACTTCCAACGAAATCAAACCCTTATATCGCCCCCCGAGTGTAGCAGAATAAATAGGCCGATGACTGATTCCGACAAGCCCCACGCAGCGCCTGCCGCCAAGAGCAGCGTGCGCATGATCAAAGTGCCCGAAGACAGGGCAGGACAGCGACTGGACAACTTTTTGTTGGGTCAGCTGAAGGGCGCCCCACGCAGCCTGGTGTACAAATTGGTTCGCAGTGGCCAGGTCCGTGTGAACGGCGGCCGCGCCAAGGCCGACCGCAAGCTGGACGGTGGCGAAGAGGTGCGGATCCCGCCGGTCAATCTCAATGAGCTTGGAGACAAGGCTCCGCCTCCCAGCAGCTTTCTGCAGCGTATGGAAGAGGCCATCGTCTTCGAGGATGCCAAGCTGTTGGTGATCAACAAGCCGACCGGCGTCGCTAGCCATGGTGGCAGTGGTATCAGCCACGGTGCGATCGAAACCATGCGCGCGCTACGGCCGAACATGAACCTGGAGCTGGTGCATCGGCTGGACCGGGACACCTCCGGCTTGCTGATCCTGGCCAAGAAGCGGTCGGCCCTGGTCGAGCTGCAGGCCTTGCTGCGTGAAGACCATGGCGGCATCCAGAAGCGTTACCTGACTCTGCTGGCCGGGCGTATGCCCGACGGCGTGATGAGTGTGGACGCGCCGTTGCATGTAGGCCTGCGTCAGGGCGGTGAGCGCCACGTTCAGGTGAATGCGATCGGCAAGCCGTCGCTGAGTCATTTCAAGGTATTGGAGCGTCGCGGCGGGCAATCCTATTGCGAAGTCCGGATCGAGACCGGCCGCACCCACCAGATCCGCGTGCATGCCCAGCACATCGGTCATCCGGTCGCAGGTGACGACAAATACGGTGATCCTGCAGTCAACAAGCGCTTTCGTGAACAGATCGGACTCAAGCGCCTGTTCCTGCACGCCGCCTCGCTGGAGTTTGCGCTGGACGGTGGCAAGACACCTTATGTATTGAACGCGCCGCTGCCGCCGGATCTGGTGGATGCGCTGAACAAGCTTTGAGGGTGTGAGTTCGGGATAGGGGAATCTCCAGAGAGGCGCTTCCCCATTGCCTGACAGGTGTCTGCAGGAGCGGCGTCAGTCGCGAAGCCACAGATCAGTCAGGCCGCAAACATGCTGGCGATTTCAGCAGTGTCGGCTTGGGGGGGGGGGGCCCGGCCGGAAAAAAACCGCATGAGGGTTACGAGGGGGGGGCCCCCGGCCCCGGGGG
>NZ_JBRREH010000078.1:0-23491 GCF_056760175.1 Stenotrophomonas sp. STEN021
TTTTTTTTGGCGGTCCCCCCCCGCCCGCCGCGCCTCGTCCGGCCCGCCGCGGCGCGCGCGGACCCCCCCCCCCGCGGCGGCCCCCCCCCCCCCCCCACTACCGGGAAATTTCAACCACGCGAAAAAGCCAGCACGAAGGCTGGCTTTCTGCTAACGCTCGACTTACCGCATTACTTCATGCGGTAGGTGATACGGCCCTTGGTCAGGTCGTACGGCGTCATCTCAACCTTGACGCGGTCGCCGGTCAGGATGCGGATGTAGTTCTTGCGCATGCGGCCGGAGATGTGGGCGATGATTTCATGCCCATTTTCCAAGCGAACACGGAAAGTGGTGTTCGGCAGCGTCTCGCTGACGGTGCCTTCGAACTCAATGGAGTCGTCTTTCGACATGTAGTCCTGTGCGGTTCTGCGGACGGCCAATGGGCCTAAGGGCGGGCATTTTACGCTGTCGCGGGCAAGGATGCAAAGTTTGCGTTAAGCGACTGCATTCAGGCCAAAGCCGAAGCGGCCAACTCGCCAAATCGGCGCGTCCAGGCCCCCGCGTCCGCCGGCCGTTGCACCAGTTCGCGCACTTTTTCCAGGAAAATGACACGCGGCAGGTGCTCGGCGCCCATCCGCAGCAGGTGCGGGTTTTCCACCTGCGCATCCATCAAAGGCCAACCCCACCCGGCCAAAGTGCTGGCCAAGGCCGCGAGCGCAACCTTCGAGCCGCCGCTGCGGCCGCTGAACATGCTTTCGCCGAAGAACATCTGGCCGATGGCGACACCGTAGATGCCGCCAACCAGCTCCTCTCCATCAAATACTTCCACCGAATGCGCGTAGCCAAGCTGGTGCAGGGCGGCATAAGCCCGGTGCATGTCTGCAGTGATCCAGGTGCCATCCTGGCCGGGGCGCGGAGCCTGCGCGCAAGCCTGCATGACCTCGCGGAACGCGGTGTCGGCGCGGACCGTCCAGTTGCTGCTGCGCAACCCGCGGCGGAAACGCGAGGACAGGTGGACCCGGTCGGTGCGGAACACCATGCGCGGGTCCGGCGACCACCACAGCAATGGTTGGCCCTCGGAGAACCACGGGAAGATGCCGCCGGCATAGGCATTGAGCAGGCGCACCGGGCTCAGGTCGCCGCCTATGGCCAGCAGGCCGTCGGGATCCTGCAGGGCAAGCTCGGCAGGTGGAAACGGCGCATCGCTGGCGCTGTCCAGCAGGAATGGGCCTTTGTTGCTCATTGCGATGGATCTTCCTGCTTGAAGGGCGAATGGCGCAGCAGGTCCGTCATATAGGCTGCGACGTCTTTGCGCTCGCGCTCGCACCAGTCATGTACAGCCTCGCGGAACTGCGGATGGGCGAGCCAATGGTGGCTGCGGACCCGGGTCGGGAGGAAGCCGCGCGCCAATTTGTGCTCGCCCTGTGCGCCGGGCTCAAAGCGCTGCAGACCCTCGCGCAGGCAGTACTCGATGCCTTGGTAATAGCAGGTTTCAAAGTGCAGGCCGGGTAGGGCAGCGCCGCCCCAGTAGCGTCCGTACAGCGTATCGGCACCACGCAGGCACAGGGCGCCTGCAATCGGCTCGCCATCCTGGATCGCCAGGAACAATACAAGTTGACGCGGCATCTGTTCGGCCATATGGCGCAGAAAAGCCAAGGTCAGCGCAGGAGCGTTGCCGTACTCGGCAAAGGTCTGCAGGTAGAAGCCGTGCATGGCGCGCAGCTCGTCGGCGCTGGCTTCGTCACCATGGCGTACGACGAAACTGATATCCGCACGGGCCACCTTGGCACGTTCCTGACGGATGTTCTTGCGGCGCTTGTGATCCATCGCGCCAAGGAAGTCATCGAAGTGCGCCCAGCCCGACTGGCGTTGCCATTGGAACTGCACATCGTCGCGTTGCAGCCACTGTGCGTCGAACAGAGGATTTTCATCGGCCAGATGAAAGTTGATATGCGCCGAAGACAGGTCGTTGTCCTGCACATGGCCGACGATGGCCTCAATCAATTCGCCGCGATACTTTTCGCTGCGAGCCAGCAGGCGTGGACCGGTGACCGGCGAGTAGGGCACGCCGCACAGCCACTTCGGGAAGTACTCCAGGCCGTGGCGGGCATATGCATTGGCCCAGGCATGGTCGAAAACGAACTCGCCATGCGAGTTCTGCTTGAGGTAGCCGGGTGCCGCGGCGACAAGCTGATCGTCGCGCCACAGGCTCAGATGCTGGGCCTGCCAACCCCATTCCGGGCGCAGGCAGCCATGCTGTTCCAGCCCGCTGAGAAAGGCATGGCTGATGAAGGGATTGCTGCCGTCATGCAGGCCATCCCACTGCGCGGCGCGCAACGCTGCAAGGCTGGGCAGGACGCGAAGTTGCAAAGGCAGGTTCATGGTTCCAACGTCAGTACGTCGATGACGGGTGGGTTGAACAGGCGCAATGGCAGGCCGATCTCTCCGGTACCGCTGGTTGTGAAAACACGTATCGGACCGCAGGCGCCCTGCATGACCTGCTCGCCGCGATCGAAGCCATAAGCGCTCGGAATGACCTTGCGGTACAACCAGGGGATGCGGATCTGTCCACCATGCGTATGCCCGGCGAGCACAACGGCCACATTGCCGGCGCACACCTGCATTGCGCTGTCGGGGTTATGGGCAAGAATGATCGAGGGGCCGAGCAAGGCCTCGCCCCCGAGCAGGAAGCGCGCGTCATCCCGGCCTGCCCAGCGATCCCCAAGGCCGGCCCAATCCACGCCATCGGCGTCCCGGAGCAAACGTCCTTCGATGACATGCACACCGTGCGCGGCGAGTGCGGCGCGCAAGGGTTTGTCGATGTCCGGGCCGGGCTGTTGCTGGTCATGGTTGCCGAGCACCACGAACGCAGGGGCGCGCAGGTCCGCCAGCGGCGCGAACAACTCCTGCAACGATTGGCCTTGCGGCTCGTAGGTCAGATCGCCGGCGATCGCCACCGCATGGACATCCTGATCATTGATGCGCTTCACCAGTCGCTCGAGGAAGTGCCGGTCCTTGTAGACACCCAGATGGATATCACTGACCAGAGCGATACGGGAAGCAGTGCCCGTGCCTTCCAGTGTGGCGTGCCTGATCACGATCATCTGCGGCTCGATGAAGCGCGCCCAGACGAACACACCACAGCCGAGCAGCAGCACCGCGATTACTGCGCGGTGCTGCCGTTTGCGCCAACGCCACAACAGCCAGACGATGACAGGGAACACCAGCCAGCTGCCATGAAACAGCAGCTGCTTGAGCATCACCTTGTCCATGCCGGGCTGCCGGGCTGCCGGGCAGGGGGCTCAGACGCCCTTTGCGTCCAGGAAGCGCTCGGCGTCCAGGGCGGCCATGCAGCCGAATCCCGCCGAGGTGATGGCCTGACGGTAGTGCTGGTCGGCGACGTCGCCGGCGGCAAACACGCCTTCGACCGAGGTCATGGTGGCGTTGCCACCCAGGCCGGAGCGGATTTCCAGGTAGCCGTTGTTCATCGCCAGCTGGCCGGTGAACAGTTCGGTGTTGGGTTGGTGGCCGATGGCAACGAAGAAGCCATGGGCTTCGATATCGCGGGTGCTGCCGTCCAGGGTGGACTTCACGCGCACGCCGGTGACGCCGGCGTCATTACCCAGCACTTCGTCAACCTGGTGGTGCCACACGGTCTCGATCTTGCCGGCGGCGACCTTGGCGAACAGCTTGTCCTGCATGATCTTTTCCGCCTTCAGGGTGTCGCGGCGGTGGACCAGATAGACCTTGCGGGCGATATTGGACAGGTACAGGGCTTCTTCAACAGCGGTGTTGCCGCCGCCGACCACGACCACATCCTGGTCGCGATAGAAGAAACCGTCACAGGTGGCGCAGGCGGAGACGCCGCGGCCCTTGAAGGCTTCCTCGGACGGAATGCCCAGGTACTTGGCGGTGGCACCGGTGGCGATGATCAGTGCGTCGGCGGTGTACTGGGCGCTGTCACCGGTCAGGGTAAACGGGCGCTTGGACAGGTCGGCGGTGTGGATATGGTCAAACACAACTTCGGTTTCGAAGCGCTCGGCATGCGCCTGCATGCGCGCCATCAGGTCCGGGCCCATCAAACCGTGGGCATCGCCCGGCCAATTATCGACCTCGGTGGTGGTCATCAGCTGGCCACCCTGCTGCAGGCCGGTGACGACCAGCGGCTTCAGGTTTGCGCGCGCGCCATAGACGGCAGAGGTCCAGCCGGCGGGGCCAGAGCCGAGGATCAACAGGCGGGAATGCTTGGTCGGGAGGCTGGAAGTGCTCATGTATACTCGCGAAAGTCAGGATTGGTGGCCCGAACGCGGCAGTCCGCAGCTGTCCGGGCAAGCCAATAGAGTGGCGGTCCGACCTCGGTGAATCAAGGCACGTGAATGGAACTGCGCGGCCCGTTGCACACAACTCTGCTGTTTCCCGCATTGCCGCTGCCTTTGTCTGGCGGCTTTTTGACGTTATCTGTCTGTCAGCCGTACCGCACTGCGCTGTAACTGGGTGAAACCCGACGATCTGTCGTTTAATATCAATCACTAACCGTGCATTTTTAAGGTCTGGTCAAAGGTGGCGAAACAGGTCCCGGAACGCGACAAGAGCCCCAAGGCTGCCGCTGATACGCGCAAGTCGGCGGCTGCAACAGACAATCCGCGTCGTCAAAAGCTATGGCGTGATCTGGCGTTGATCGCGATCGCGCCAGCGTTGCTGTACCTGCTGGCCAGTCTGTTCACGTATTCGCCTACCGATCCGGGCTGGTCACAGTCGGGTTCGGTGGTGGCGCCCGTGCACAACATGGGCGGCCGGGTCGGCGCGTGGATTGCCGATGTGCTGCGCCAACTGTTCGGCTACGTGGCCTACCTGATCCCGGTGATGCTGGCGGCGGTCGCATGGATCGCCATGTTCGGCCTGAAGAAGACCGATGAGCGTGGCCAGGATGATCTGGGCCCGGCGCTGCGTCTGGTCGGCATCGTCGGCTTCCTGATTGGTGCTACCGGTTTCCTGTACCTGCGCCTGCCGCCGGGCGATGTTGCCCGCGCAGGCGGCGGTTTGGGTGTGCTGGTGGGCAAATCCCTGCAGACCGGTTTTGGTCCGGTAGGCAGCAACCTGTTCCTGCTGGTGTTGCTGTTGACCTCGATCACCCTCGCTACCGGGCTGTCATGGTTCGCGGTGATGGAGAAGATCGGCAAGTGGGTGCTGGCGCTCGGCCCGTTGCTCAACAAGAAGAAAGAGCAGGCCAGCGAGTGGCAGCAGACCCGCGTGCTGCGCGAGGAGCGTGAGGAAGTGCGCAAGGTTGACGCCGAGGTACGCGCCAAGCGCGAGCCGGTGAAGATAGAGCCACGTCCGGCACCGGTGATCGAGAAGAGCGACCGTGCCAAGCGCGAGACGCAGATTCCAATGTTCCAGGGCGTCAACGGCGATGGCTCGGACATCCCGCCGCTGGCCCTGCTCGACGACCCAAAGCCGCAGGCCAAGGGCTACGACGAACAGACGCTGGAAACCCTGTCGCGGCAGATCGAATTCAAGCTCAAGGATTTCCGCATCGATGCGCAGGTCGTCGGCGCCTATCCGGGCCCGGTGATCACCCGTTTCGAGATCGAACCGGCGCCGGGCATCAAGGTCAGCCAGATCAGCTCGTTGGACAAGGACATCGCGCGCGGCCTGTCGGTCAAGTCGGTGCGTGTGGTTGACGTGATTCCGGGCAAGTCGGTGATTGGCCTGGAAATCCCCAACGTCACCCGCGAGATGATCTTCCTGTCCGAGCTGCTGCGCTCCAAGGAATACGACAAGTCGGCAAGCGTGCTGACGCTTGCCTTGGGCAAGGACATCGCTGGCCGCCCCAGTGTGGCCGACCTGGCACGCATGCCCCACCTGCTGGTGGCCGGTACCACCGGCTCGGGTAAGTCCGTTGCGGTCAACGCGATGGTGCTGAGCCTGCTGTACAAGGCCAGCCCGAAAGACCTGCGCATGCTGATGATCGACCCGAAGATGCTGGAGCTCAGCGTCTACCAGGGCATTCCGCATCTGCTGGCGCCGGTGGTCACCGACATGAAGGAGGCCGGTAACGGCCTGCGTTGGTGTGTGGCCGAAATGGAGCGCCGCTACAAGTTGATGAGCGCGGTCGGCGTGCGCAACCTGGCCGGCTTCAACAAGAAGGTGAAGGACGCCATCGACGCCGGCCAGCCGATGATGGACCCGTTGTTCAAGCCCAACCCGGAGATGGGCGAAGCGCCGCGTCCGCTGGAGCCGCTGCCTTTCATCGTCATCTTCATCGACGAATTCGCCGACATGATGATGATCGTCGGCAAGAAGGTCGAAGAGCTGATCGCACGTCTGGCACAGAAAGCCCGTGCGGCCGGCATCCACTTGATCCTGGCAACGCAGCGTCCGTCGGTGGACGTGATCACCGGTCTGATCAAGGCCAATATCCCGACCCGGATCGCCTTCCAGGTCAGCTCCAAGATCGATTCGCGCACCATCCTCGACCAGTCCGGCGCGGAAGCGCTGCTGGGCAACGGCGACATGCTGTACCTGCCGCCGGGCACGGCGATGCCGGACCGCGTGCATGGCGCCTTCGTCTCCGACGAAGAAGTGCATCGCGTGGTCGAGCACCTCAAGGCCAGTGGCCCCACCGATTACATCGAGGGCGTACTGGACGAAGTGCAGACCATGGGCGATGGCGTGGTGGTGGGGGCCAACGGCCTGCCGGAGAGCACTAGCGGCGGTGGCGACGAGTCCGACCCGCTGTACGACGAGGCGCTGCGTATAGTCACCGAAACTCGACGTGCGTCCATTTCCGGTGTGCAGCGCCGCTTGAAGATCGGCTACAACCGCGCCGCGCGCCTGATCGAGGCAATGGAAGCGGCCGGCGTGGTTACCGCGCCGGAGCACAATGGCGACCGCACCGTGCTGGCCCCGCCACCGCCCAAGCACTGAACGGAAGGGCGGCATTCAGCGATCGATTGCCGCCCATTCAGTTTGAAAGAGGCAGACTCTGCCTCACCAACGACACCACTATCCCAAGCCGCCATGACTGCATTCCTGCGCCACTCCGTTCTTGCTGTTGCCCTGGCTTGTGCCGGCCTTGCCGCGGATGCCCATGCCGGCGCCCGCGACGACCTGAAATCCTTCACCAGCGGCCTGCGCGGCCTTGATGGCCAGTTCGCGCAGCAGGTGGTGGATCAGCGTGGCCGCGTCAAGGAATCCTCCAGCGGCCGTGTGGCGCTGTCTGCACCGCGCCAGTTCCGCTGGGAATACACCCGTCCGCATCCGCAGCTGATCATTGCCGACGGCAGCAAACTGTGGGTTTACGAGCCGGACCTGGAGCAGGCCAGGGTCAGCCCGCAGGGCACCGAGGAGCAGAACAATCCGCTCACTGCCCTGATCAACCCGGCATTGCTGGAACAGCAGTACGACATCAGCGAAGAAGCCGCGCCGCGTGACGGCATGCAGTGGCTGTCGCTCACGCCCAAACGCGATACCCAGGCCAGCTTCGATGTCGCCGCACTGGGCTTCTCTGGTGGCGCGCTGTCGCGGATGGAACTGACCGACGCGGTGGGCCAGCGCACCATCATCACCTTCAGCGGCTGGAAGAAGAACCCGAGCTTTGCTGCAGGCACCTTCCGTTTCGTGCCAGGCAAGGACGTCGACGTCGTCGGCGACCGCTGAATCCAAGCCGGGCTTTTGAGGCCAGGGCAGGGCGGACACGCTGCTAGAATGCGGACGTGGCCAGATCCCGAAATATCTTTCTTGATGAAGCTCCCACCGACCTGCTGACAGCGGACCGGGACACTATGCGTCCGCTCGCCGAGCGCATGCGTCCGCGTGCACTGGACGAGATGGTCGGCCAGAAGCGCTTGCTGGCACCCAGCACGGCGCTGCGCCGCGCGGTCGAATCCGGCCGCGTGCATTCGATGATCCTGTGGGGCCCGCCAGGCTGCGGCAAGACCACGCTGGCCTTGTTGCTGGCGCAATACGCCGATGCCGAGTTCCGTGCGATTTCCGCCGTGCTGTCCGGCCTGCCGGACGTGCGCCAGGTGCTGGCCGAAGCCGCGCAGCGCTTTGCCGAAGGGCGGCGTACGGTGCTGTTCGTCGACGAAGTGCACAGGTTCAACAAGGCACAGCAGGATGCCTTCCTGCCGCATATCGAGCGCGGCACGATCATTTTTGTCGGCGCTACCACCGAAAATCCCTCGTTCGAGTTGAACTCGGCATTGCTGTCGCGCTGCCGCGTGCACGTGCTGGAATCGGTGTCGCCCGAAGACGTGGTGGAAGCGCTGCAGCGCGCACTCAACGACAAAGAGCGCGGGCTAGGCGAGCAGGACATCACGGTCTCGGCCGAGTCGTTGCTGGAAATCGCCAGGGCCGCCGATGGCGACGTGCGCCGCGCCCTGACCTTGCTGGAAATCGCCGCCGAGCTGGCAGCGGGCGAGGGCGGTGAAATCACCCCGGAAACCCTGTTGCAGGTGCTGGCCGACCGTACCCGCCGCTTCGACAAGAACGGCGAGCAGTTCTACGACCAGATCTCGGCGCTGCACAAGTCAGTACGCAGCTCCAACCCTGACGGCGCCATCTACTGGTTGGCGCGCATGCTCGATGGCGGCTGCGATCCGTCCTACCTGCTGCGCCGGCTGACCATCATGGCGGTGGAAGACGTGGGCCTGGCTGACCCGCGGGCGCTGGAAATGGCGATCAATGTCTGGAACGCCTACGACCGCATCGGCGCACCGGAAGGCGATATCGCCCTGTCCAACCTGGTCGTGTATCTGGCCAGCACCGCCAAATCCAACGCGGCCTACATGTCCCTGCACGCGGCCCGTGCCGACATCGCCAAGTACGGCACCCAGCCGGTGCCGATGCACCTGCGCAACGCGCCCACGCGCCTGATGAAGACGCTGGGCTACGGGCAGGGCTACCAGTATGACCACGATGTCGAAGGCGGCATCGCACTGGACCAGACCGCATTCCCGGATGAGATGGGCGAGCAGGTCTACTACAAGCCCGTAGAGCGTGGTCTGGAGATCAAATTGAAGGACAAGCTCGATCGCCTGCGCATCGCCCGGGAGCAGGCCCGCGCACAACGCAAGTGACCGCCCTCCGCCAACCCGCACCCGGAGCTTGAAGCAATGTGGTATTCCTTCCTGGCCATCGGCGTTGGTGCGGCACTCGGTGCCTGGCTGCGATACGCGCTCAGCCTTTGGCTGAACCCGCTGCACAACACCGTGCCGCTGGGGACCCTGACCGCCAATCTGCTCGGCGGCTACGTGATCGGGCTGGCGCTGGCGTTTTTTGCCACCCGGCCCGAGCTCTCACCACAATGGCGGTTGTTCGTGGTGACTGGACTGCTGGGTGGTTTGACCACGTTTTCGACCTTCTCCGCCGAAGTTGTCTACCTGCTGCAGCGCCAACAACTGGGCTGGGGGCTGGTCACGATTGGCCTGCATCTGGGCGGCTCGCTGTCGATGACCGCCCTGGGCTGGTGGACCTGGCGTGCATTCCGGCACCTGACTTGAGCGCGCTTTCAATGCCGCAGGCGATACCGCATCATGCGCCCTCCACAAATTGAGCGTTCTTTGGGTATGCAGCAAAAGCGGGCAAAAGAATGAGCAGACCGGCGTCGGATGACGCGGCCCGCAGCGATGCAATCCATGATTCTGAATCAGGGAGCGCCATCATCGGCGCGGATGTGGGCGGCACCTATGCGCGCCTGGGCTGGACCCGGTTGCAGGCCGACGGCGCACTGAATGTCCACGGTTTCCGCAAATACACCTGCGCCGAGCACCCCAGTCTCGCTGCAATCCTGCGTGATTACGGCGCCTGGCTGGCCCGCGAAACCGATGCGCCACCGATCGCGCACGCGGTCGTCGCCATCGCCGGGGTCCTTGATGGTGACGGCGATACCCTGCTGAACACCAATCTGGCCTGGCCGGTGTCGCTGGCGGCAACCCGCCGTGAGTCAGGCATGCAAACGTTGGAGCTGATCAACGACTTCGTCGCCGTCGCCCAGGCGATGGCACATGCCGAGGCAGATTCGCTGCACCTGATCTGCGGTGATCCCGAACAGGTGGTGCCCGGTCCAGCTGTAGTGCTCGGCCCAGGAACCGGCTTGGGGGTCGCGGTGTATCTGCCGGGTGGAAATCCCTCAGTGCTTGCCAGTGAAGCAGGGCACGCGGCCTTGGCCGGATCCAATACTCTGGAACAGGACGTATTGCGCCTGTTGTCGAGACAGTACGCACATATCGACAACGAACGAATCCTGTCCGGTCCGGGTTTGATCACGCTTTACACCTGTCTGTGCGAATTGCGCGGCAGCGTCCCGCAATGGCAATCACCAGCCGAACTGGTTGCTGCCGCAGACAGCGGCAACGATGCATTGGCGACAGAAAGCGTGGAGGTTTTCTGCGCGTGGCTGGGCAGTTTGGCTGGCGACCTGGCACTGACTTTCGGTGCACGTGCGGTCTATTTGACCGGCGGCATCACGGGTCATATCAGCGGCTTTTTGCACGCAGGTGGCTTCCAGCAACGGTTCTTGGCCAAGGACCGCTTGTCGCAGGCGTTGCGACACGTGCCGGTGTGGCGCGTTGAACATGGCGAGCTCGGCGTGCTGGGGGCCTTGGCCTGGCACGTCGACAGACTTGCTTCACGCCAAGTACAACCCAGGAGAAGCCAGCAATGAATACCCGCAGACAGTTCCTGCAGTCGTCCGCCTTGATTGGCGCATTGGGCAGCGCGGCGCCAGGCCTGCTGGCATCGCCGGTGACTGCCAACGGCGCCCGCGTGGTTTCAACCTGGGACTTCGGCGTCGGCGCAAACCAGGCGGCGTGGAAGGTACTGGCCGCTGGCGGCAGTGCCTTGGATGCGGTGGAAGCCGGTGCCCGCTGGGCCGAAAGCGAACTCTGCAATCCCACGGTCGGCCGCTGCGGCAACCCTGATCGCGATGGCGTGCTCAGCCTGGATGCAAGCATCATGGCCGGTGATGGTCGCTGTGGCTCGGTGGCAGCGTTGGCCGATATCCTGCACCCGATCTCCGTTGCCCGTGCAGTAATGGAGAAGACCCCGCACGTCATGCTGGTGGGGGAGGGCGCACAACAGTTCGCTGTGCAACAGGGCTTCGAACGTCAGAATCTGCTCACTCCGGAAGCAGAAAAAGCCTGGCGTGAATGGCTGAAGACCGAGCACTACGCGCCACAGATCAACGCAGAGCGCCGTGGCATTCCCGGCGACAAGGACAACCACGACACGCTGGGGATGATCGCCATCGACGCCAAGGGCGAGATGGCCGGTGCCTGCACCACCAGCGGCATGGCCTTCAAGATGCATGGACGGGTCGGCGACAGCCCGATCATCGGCGCCGGCCTGTACGTGGACAACGAAGTAGGCGCGGCCACCGCCTCGGGCATGGGCGAGGAGATGATCCGCAATGCGGCCTCCTTCCTGGTGGTGGAGCTGATGCGGCAGGGCCGCTCGCCAGCCGAAGCCTGCCGTGAGGCCATCAGTCGTGTGGTGCGCAAGCGTCCGGAGGCCAGCCGCACGCTGCAGGTCTGCTTCCTGGCAATGAACCGGGCCGGCGAAGTGGGCGCGTATGCGCTGCACCGTGGTTTTGTCTACGCCGTCTGCGACAAGAACAGGCAGGACGTATTGCTGGACTCGGCCTCGGTGTATACGAGCGAGCAGAAGTGAGCACGCGCTACCTGCTGGAGATCGCCAGCAATTCGGCCATGTCCGCCATTGCCGCACAGCAGGGCGGTGCCGACCGCATCGAGCTGTTCGAAAACCTGGCGCAGGGCGGCACCACGCCATCGGCAGGGACCATCGCAGTGGCACGCGATGCGCTGCACATTCCGCTGTATGTGTTGATCCGGCCACGGCCCGGCGATTTCCACTACGGGTCGATGGAAGCGGACATCATGCTGCGTGACATCGCGCAGTGCCGGCAACTGGGCTGCGACGGGGTGGTGATTGGCGCCCTGACCCAGGATGGCGAGATCGATGTGGCCCTGTGTCGCGAGCTGGTTGCGGCGGCTGGGCCGTTGGGCATCACCTTCCATCGCGCCTTCGATGCCGCCCGTGACCTTGCATCGGCGCTGGAGCAGGTGATCGGCCTGGGCTGCGAGCGGGTGCTCAGTTCTGGTGGCCATGCCGATGCGCACGCGGGCAGGGACGTGCTGGCCGCGCTGGTGCAGCAGGGCAAGGACCGCATCGCGGTCATGGCCGGTGCGGGCTTGAACGCACACAATGTTCATCAAGTCGCGCTTGCCAGCGGCTGCAGGGAATTCCATGCTTCTGCAAAGCAGGTGCAGCACTCACGCATGCAGCACCACAACCCGGCCCTGCTTGGGTTGGAAAGCGATTGGCTACAGTCCGACACCGGTCAGGTAGCCGCGTTGCGAGCAGCATTGGCAGCGTCCTGACGTCGACAGCGGCGCATCTTGGAGTCCGTGACTGGCAGCTCGGTCCCTGTTTGGGGATACATGGACAATCCCGTGGTAGTTCTCGGATGCGAGCAGGGGACGCCTGGCTAGCTGTACGCGCCGCTGCGGGCACTGAGAAGGCATCGGCAGAATATTGTGATGCATCACTTAAATGTGACCCGATAGATCACGCTGAACCATTTGCAATGACGCCCGGTCACCGGACGGCGGGCAGACCGGGATGCCGCTAGTATTCGGACAGGGGGAAGTCAATGAGTACGAAGAGCATGTCCACTGATCTGGATCCCATTGATGTGCAGTTGCTGGTCCTGCTGCAGCAGGACGGGCGCATGAGCAATGCCGATCTGGCCGAGCGGGTAGGGCTGTCGCCTTCCACCTGCCTGCGCCGGGTGCAGCGGCTGGAGCAGGATCATTTGATCCTCGGCTATCGCGCCGACCTGCCAGCGGCCAGCCTCGGCTTGGGCCTGCGCGCCTTCATCAGCGTGCAGATGACCCACAACGACACCGAGACGCTTACCCGCTTTGCCGAGGACCTGGCGTCCTGGGACGAAGTGGTTGCCTGCTACAGCATCACCGGCGACTACGACTACCTGGTGCACATCCTGGTGGAAAACCTGGAAAGCTACTCCCGTTTCATGCTGCAGCGCATGCTGGTCAATCGCGCGGTGCGGCATGCCAACACCAGCATTGTTGTAGAAATGGTCAAGCCCAACCGGGGCATCCCGCTTGGGCACCTTTCCCGATAAGGCCTGCGCATTACTGACCCCGCCGCTCAGCTTGCCGGGGCAACCGGCGGCAGCAGCACAGCATTGTCGAAGTAGCTCACGCGCAGGTGCAGGCCGCGCGGGGAGTAGCCGATGAATACCGAATTCAGTTCCGGGATATAGGCGCGTTGAGAGCGCTTCTCCAGCCCACGGTTTTCCAGCTCCAGCAGGATGCCCAGGCTTTCGGGGTGGGGCAGGCCGTCGTTGTAGTCCTGCAATATCTGCAGCGACCTGATCAGCAGCGCGCTGGCGTGTTCATGCCCACGTGCGTCCGGTGCGACAAATGCACGGAAGTAGTACATCGGTTGCAACAGGCGCGGCAGCACCTTGATCGCCACCGATGCGATGGCCTGGATGGCGCCTTCCGGATCGCGACCTATGCAGACCACTTCATCGGCACGTCGACGTGCTTCGGCAGGATCGCTGATTGCAGCGTGCTGCAGCCAGAACGTGGCCAGTTCCGCAGCCAGTTCCGGGCCGACCCGTTTCCACACCGGGCTGAACACCAGGGCTGCGCCGGGGGGCTGCACTGTTGCAGTGCTGCTTGCTTCACTGTTCATGTCCACTCCTTGCAGTGTCGTCGCGCTCTTCTTGCGAGGCCGGCGGCAACGGTGCCGCAGGTGGCGACGGATTGTTTCCGTTTGCCGCAGGTGCCTGCGTGCGCAGGCGTCCTGCACGCAGCTGGCGCCAGCAATTCTCGAACTCGACCCAGGACAGGGCCGCATTGCCGTCACCATCGCAGTGTTCGAATAGCGCGCGAAGCTGTGGCGGAGGCGGTTCGGCACGCAAGGTTTGCGGCGCAGTGGGTGACTGTGTCTGTGCCAACGCTGTCGCAGGCAGTCCCAACACGAGCAGCCAGACAATGGATTTCACCGGAACCATGTCGTCAGCCCCCGATGCCCGACTCGGACTCAAAGGTGATCAGCTCGCGGATCTCGTTGTTGCGCAGGCCGATCATCATCGGGTTGCCTACGTTCTGCAGGAAGCAGACATCGAACAATTCACTGACATCGCCTTCGAAGCGGATCCAGTTGATCACATCGCCGGTGGTCAGCGACAACAGCTGCACGCCGCACCACGGGTCGGCGTCGCGGCGGCGCAGCTCTTCATCCAGCGCCAGCCCCTCGAAGCGGTCATGGCGGGGCTTGGACAGGCCGACCGCCGCATAGTTGCCCATGATCGACAGCCCGCGCAGGAAGCCCGGGCAGAATGCCACCGGCACAAAGCGTTTCTCATCGAAATTGACGTAACCGAAGTGGCCCGTGCCGGCATTGAGCACCCACAGGCGGCCATTGGCCCAGCGCGGGGAATGCGGCATTGACAGGCCTTCGCAGACGATCTGGTTGGTCTGCACGTCGATCACCACGCCGCCGTCATGGCGACGGTCACGCCAGCCATCGACCACGTCGCTGCGGCAGGCGGCGGTGACATAGCGCGGCTGCCCATCGACCATGGCCAGGCCATTGAGATGGCAGCGGTCTTCCGGGGCCAGCTTGCTGATGAACGGTGGTTTCCACACTGCCTTGAAGCTGTGGGTCTGGCTGAGTTCGGCCAGGCACGAATATTTGGTATTGACGAAGATCACCTTGCCGTTGGACTGGATGCCGATCTCGTGGATATCCAGGTCCCCGGTGGTCTGTGCATTGCGCGGCACATAGCATTTGTCGTGTTCGCCATGGATCACCTCGCCGGCACGCAGCACGTTCTCGAAGCGCCAGAGCTGGTACAGGCTGCCCAGGTAGATACGCTGCGCATCACCGACGATGCCCATGGCGCGCTCGAATATCCGCTCGAAGAAACTGACCTGGCCCTTGCCATTGGCCCCGACCAGATACACCCGGCCGCTCTGGTAGGAAGAAATCGCCAGTGAGACTTGGTTGCTGGACAGCCAGTCGTACAGGCCGCGGGAACAGGATTTCTGCACGATCATCTGTGCAGGGTCGTTGATTCTCTCGCTGCCTGCGTCGGCGGCCGGGGAGGGAAGGCCGTCATTGCCGACCTGGTTGGGCACAGCGTCTGCATGTTCGCTCATGGGCTTGTTGGCTCCATGCGGCGGGGCAGGGGAGGCCTGCCCAGCCGCGCGGGTGGAAGAACAGGATGGCCCGACGGCTTACATGCCGGGCCACCCACGGCCTTGCTTACCAGGCATAGCTCAACCGGGTCTGGACCCCCAGACCGCTGTCCAGCAGGTTGCCGCTCTGCCAGTTCAACGCGCTACCCAGTGAGAACCGCCCCTTGGCCGCGTTCACCCCGAGCTTGAACATCGCCGTGGTGCCTTCGCTGCTCAACTGGCCACGGAAGTCACGGTTGATGTTGTAGTCCAGCGTGCCATCAAGCGTGTGAACGGCATTGATTTGCCCGAACGGGGTGACGTTCCAACCGGACACGCCACGGTACGCCTTCCACAACGACAGACCAACGCGGCCACGTTGCCAGTTGGTGGTTTCGGTCTCCAGGTTGGCCTGGTAGCCCTGCACGTTCATGCCCGACACCGTGGTGGAGGTGTACTGGAACTGCGGCTCCAGGTTCAGGCCATTGCGCAGCGTCCAGGTATGGCCCGCTTCCAGGTTGAGCATATGGGCATCGCCCTGGCTCTGCTGGCGACCGGCCACGGTGTCCATGTAGGCATCAAACTGCATGCCACGCACCGAGGCGTCGACATAGGCGCCACCCTGCGAACGCCAGGTGGCATATAGGCCGACGCTGGAGCCGCGCAGGGTGTCCATGCCGTATCCCTCAGCCAGGTACTGCTTGGCTTCGGATTTGGCCACGGTGGCACCCATGCTGAAGCCGTTGCCGGCGTCGACATTGAAGCCGACTTCACTGCCCATGTTGTCCTGGTTGAGGCTGGCGCTATGCCCTTGGCCGAAGTTGCCGGCCAGGTAGCTCGGGCTCATGCCACCGGTATCGCGGAAGCCGCGCACCCACGGCGTAACACCCTTCAGGCCGGGCAGGGCAGCGGAGCCTTCGATCATGGCGTTGCGGTCACGCCAGCTGCCTGTGGTGCTGGCCAGCAGGCTGTCCACGCCCAGCGCGGCAGCCGTTGCCAGGGTGCCGGAGGCATTCAAGCCACTGACCTTCGGGGTGATGGCCAGCAGGTAGTTGCCACCGTTGCCGCTGGCTTCCTTGGCCACCGCCACGCTCATGTCCAGCTTCAGGAAATCCGCTGGGGAAATGCCCAACACCTGGCCGGCCACGAAGGCTTTCGGGTCCGCACTGCCGGCCACCTGCACCAACTGCAGCGGTTTGTTCACCGAGCTGGAGGTGGGCAGGCCATCCAGCAACGCGACATTGAGCTTCTGCTGGGTACCCGCAGCCGTGGTGCCGCTGATGTACAGCGAGTCGCCGCGGTTGGCACGCAGGTTCACGTCCATGTTGATGTTGCCCTTGCCGGCGAAATTGCCGGCAATGGTCAGGCTGTCACCGACCTTGCCGTTGACGAAGTCCAGCACACCGATATTGGTGAACAGCGCACCGCTGCCACCGCCCAGTTGCACGGTGTTGTTGCCGGTGATCTTGATCGTGCCGGTATTGCTGAAGCTGTTGTTGCCGGCACCAAAGGCCAGCTGGCTGCCGGACAGCAGCAGACTGCCCTGGTTGCGGAAGCTGTCATCACCGGCACCAAAATCGGCATTGCTGCCGGTGGCATTCCACACGCCACCCACTGCGTTGGTGATCACATCATTGCCCGCACCGGTGCGAACACCACCGAACAGCGAGCCGCGGTTGGTCACCGTGGTAGCGCCATCGCCGCCCTGGATGGCAGTAGCTGCAATGATGCTGCCGGTGTTGTCCACGCTCGCCGCGCCGTTACCACGGATCAGCACACCGTAGGCTTCGCCGTTGACCGAAGACGCAGTGAGGTTGCCGCTGTTGATGACCTTGACCGTGCCGCCATCGAGCGTACCCAGCAAGCCGATGGCATCGCCGTCCTGTGCGGCTGCAGCGATGCTGCCGCCATTGCGCAGGGTCAGCGTGCCGCCGGTGATGCTGCCTTCCAGGCCTGCGGCCTGGCCGGAGGTGCTGTTGGAGGCGATGGTGCCATCATTGCGGACGGTAACGTTGCCGCCACTGCCTGTGCCACGCGCACCGGTGGTGATGGTGCCGTCCAGCTTGATCTCACCGGTGTTGGTGACACTGACTGCGCCGGTCCCCGAGCTGCCGTCCAGGCCGACCAGCGCATGGTCTGCTTCCGCACTCAGCGGGACCGGCGATGTTGCCGTGATCGCGATGGAGCCGCTGTTGCCGATGGTCACGGCGCCGCTGGTGGAGCTGCCGAGTATGCCAGTTGCTCCATAAGGAATGGCACGGTCCTCGGTGACCGGAATAGCAATGGTCAGCGTGCCTTGGTTCGTTGCCTTTGCGGTGCCTGCATCAGACAGCACCGACAGGCCCACCGCGACAACACCGTCGATGCCGCCTTTGTTCTTGAAAGCGCCGAGGCTGGTTATGTCCGACCCGCGAACCTTTATGGTGCCAGTGTTGCTGGCAGTCGCATTGCCGGAACCGCCTGCTTTCGCACGTCCACCGAACAGGGTGGCTTCGCCAGCTCCATCTGGTGCACTTACGTCGATCGCTCCGGCATTGCTGACCGTGGCATCACCTAGCGCAGCCTCCGCTCGCAAGGCAGTAGCGAGTGCGGGTATTTGGCCTAATTGATCCTGGGCAGCGGTGATGTTGATCACACCGGTGGCGGTATTGCGAGCACTCGCTTCGCCCTGGCTGGATGTAACAAACAAACCAGTAGTAGCGCCTATGTTGGAGCTTCCTTCCTTGGCCATCTGGATCTGACCACTATTGGTGGCTGCAGCACCGGTAGCGCCGTTGATCCGCGCGCCCACTGCAACACCATTGGTTTCAGCGACAAGCGTGCCGGAGTTGGTGAAGTCGACACGGCCGTTGTCCGCATTTGCAATCACTGCGGCTGTGGCGTATTTGCCGGCGGTGGCATTGATCAAGCCTGCATTGGTGATGCGCACGTTGCCATTGCTCGAATTGGCCTGCACACTCGAGGCGCCACCTTCGCCTTTGCCATAGATCTCACCGGCAGCGCTGTTGGTGATGGCGATATCACCGCCAGCCAGCACATTGAGGGCAGTACCGGCATACTTTGCCATCAACGCCGGACGAAGCCCCTCCGCAGTGATCTTTCCGGAGTTGGTGATGGTTGCCTTGGAACCATCACCATAGGCCGAGACGGCAATGCCGGTTGCACCACGGTATTTGCTGCTGGCTTCCACCGAACCGGTGTTGTTCAGCACGATGTTGCTGCCAGGAGCATTGGTGGAAGCGAAAATTCCGGTCGATATTGCGGAAGTCTTTTCGTTCTCCGGCGTATTTGCATCGTCCGCGGAGGCCAGGACAGAGATGTCACCGGCGTTGGTCAACCGGATGCCCCCCGTACCGCCATCGTAGGCGAACATGCCGGTTGAATAAGCGGCTCCATCTACGGTGATCTTGCCGTTATTGCTCACAACAGTGCCGGCATTGCCAAAATTCTTGGAGAACACCCCATAGATGTGGCTATAGATGGTGTTCGGGTTCTCCCTTACAGAGTGGCCGGCGAATACATCGCCGTTGTTGCGTATGACGGCCGAGTCGCTGCTCTGGTTCTCGATACCGGCAACCCAGCTATAGCCGTTGGCACTGATGCTGCCGTTGTTGGTGACGTTGGTCCTGCCACCAGCAGAAAAGATGCCATCGGCAAGGCCACCGTCGGTGGAGGTTACGTCTACGCTGCTGTCGTTGACAACGGTAACGATGGCATCGTCCAGTGCTGCGTAGATACCGACTACGTCACCTGCCTTGGTCTTGGTGATGGGGTTCCTGTTGACGATGCGCACCGTGGAGGCGGCCGCTGGTGTAATGGCTGCACTGTCGGCGGCGGTTGCCAGGTTGCTGACCGCAGAGGGCAAGGCAGCGCCAACAACAACCGTCAGATCCTGCGCTGGTGCATTCAATGCATTTCCCTGCGTAGTACTGCACGACGTCGTGGTGCTGCCATCACAGGACTGTGCATACACGCTACCGGTGGCCAGCAACGCCATGCCCGATGCGAACAGTGCGGTGCGTACCGCGCCGGCCAGTGATGACTGGCGAATGATCTGTTGCGCACCCTTGCGTGACGAGCGCGCTTTCTGGTCAATCTTATTCATGAGATGACTCCAATAAAGTGGTGTTCTAGCGTCGAAGGCTTGTGCCTTGCATTGGGGATAGCCAGCACTCAGCTGGCGGACTCCACGCTCACTGCACTCCAGGTCGCGGCGACAGCGCGATACTGGGCAGAGTCGGCGCCGAACAGGTCACGTGCGGCATTCAGGGTGGCTACCCGGGCTTCGGGATAGGTCGTGTTGGCGGTGAAGTACGCCGTCAGTGCCAGGTACCAGATCTTCGCAGCGTCCTTCTGGCCGATACCTGCAAGCGAGGTATCACCGTTGCAGACCAGGCCTGCAGGCGTCAGGTTGGCCTTGGTTCCCGCACCGTAACCGGCCGGCACCTTCGCGCCCTCGGCCAACAGGTAGAAGAAGTGGTTGCCCACGCCGGAGGAATAGTGCGGATCGGCGTTGGTCACCGCGCTGGAGTAACAGTCGAAGGAGCTGCCATCCAGGCTCGGCTTGAACATGTAGCGCAGCGCATCCCCGCCAAAAATCGCACCAAGTTCTTCACCGATCAGATAGTTCGGCGGACGCGCTGGATCGTTGACGAAGAACTCCACGGCGGTGCCGAAGATGTCGGACGTTGCCTCATTCAAACCGCCCGCATCTCCGGAATAGACCAGCTTTGCCGAACGGCTGGTAACGCCGTGGGACATCTCATGGCCGGCGACGTCCAAGGCCGTCATGGCGTCGCCGAAGGTCATGCAGAAGCAGCCATCGGCCCAGAACGCGTTCTGGTAGCCAACCCCATAGTGCACGCGGGTCTTGGCCCCCTTGCCATCATTGGCGATACCGTTGCGACCGTGCGCGGTTTTGAAATAGTCCCAGGTTGCGGCGACGCCGAAGTGCGCATCGGCAGCATCGGTCTGTCGGCTGGTGCTCTTGCCATTGCCCCATACGTTGTCGGTGTCGGTCACCAGCACACCGGCTGCAGTGCTCTGTACGCCGGCCATGTCCACCGTGTAGCCGCCGCCGCGGGTCTTGTCGAGCAGCTGGTAGAAGCTTCCGCACTTCACCGTGTCCAACTGCACCGTTCCCAGGTAGAGCGACTGGCCCGTGCCTTTGACGGCCACGCCATTGGTGCAGCCCACCGCACCACCACCCGGTTCGGCGGTATGCACCGTATCCCACTTGGCCAGGATCCTGCTCGTGCTGGCATCAATCAGATAACGCATATCGGTGGGCGTGCGATCGCGCTTGGTGCCTTGCAGGCGCACCTGGTAGGCGAGTGTCGGGTCACCATTGAGCGCGGCGATCACCAGACTGGCACTCGGCGTACCCTGGAAGTCCGTGCCGAGATCGGCACCGGCTTCAACCATGGCATCAGCAGCGCTGATTCTGGGGGTCAGCGATGCAGGCCGCTGCGCGGTTTTAAGCCGCTGCGTCACCGACAGCAGCACGCCATTATGCGAATGCACGACCAGGTCGCCGCCAATCACCGGCAGTCCCTTGTAAGTGCGTTCAAAGCGGACATGCTCAACGCCGCCGGCCCCAGTGGGGATATCGGTTGCCGTGAAAGCATCACTGGCATTGGCGGCGCTCTGGGTTTTTCCTTCGGCGGTCGCCAACAAGGACTTGGCTCTCAGCACCGGTGCGGCAGTGGCGGAGGGAGCCGCAGCATGTGCCGCACTTGCTGCCAGTGCAGCGGTCAGTGCGGCACCCAACAACTTCAGATTCAACGTTTTCATTCGGGTCAATCTCCATAACAGGGAGTGGAGAAAGCAGTGGCTGTCTGCTTGTGCGCTTGCGCACGTGACCCACGGCGTGCGGGGGCACGGCCGTGATTCGAAAAACGCAGACAGTGCCTGCTGACGTGAACGCTCAACTTCGGGCTGGGCAGGCTGGTTCTGCACGGCGCACAAGCGACAGACCGTGACTGGGACTAGCGGAGCCCAGAAACTTCAGCAACCACACACGTGACTAGCCCGAATGCAAACACGCCGCTGAAATGGAAATCTTGTTGCAGAAGATGTTTCGTATGCGTATTTATCTTGCAGAAATGCTAAATAAAATCGAACTATGTGTTCGGGCGGCGTTCATGTAGCCCGACAAGATTTCAAGTGTCAACAATTTTGTGGGCACAATTTTCTGAATGCGAAACATGCCTCGTGGGTAAAACGTATTCACTTAGAAAACTCTTGATGTCCTCCCACTTTCATGTCGACGCGGACGTGAAAATGCGCAGAAAGCGCCGGCGTTTGCACCCCCGCCGCACGAATTGATCAGGGCTGCCTCCACTGCGTCGCTTCTTTGGGACTTGTCTGATGTACCTGAATCAAGGGGCGCACAGACAATCCTGCTTACCGAAGCTGAGTCCAGGAGTACAACGAAATGAAGCGTGAATTGAGCAGCGTGCTGCTATCTCTGATCGCCGTGCTGACAGCCTCCGCAGCGGCCAATGCAACCAACACCATCACGTTCAATGGCGAAGTGACCGACCAGACCTGTTCTGCCGTCATGAACGGTGGTACTGATCCGACCGTGATCCTGAAAAGCGTGCCGCTCTCCGACCTGGACGGTGCCGTTGGCAACACCGCAGGCGAGGGCACCTTCACCCTGACCCTGACTGGCTGCGCAGCCTCGGGTACCGATGAAGCGTTTGCCACGCTGTTCCAGGCGACCAACCCCACCGCCACCGGCAATCTGACCAATACCGCCAGCGCCGGCGCCGACGGTGTGGCCCTGCAATTGTTGGATGCACCTGGCGGTACGCCGGTGAATCTGGCCGGCGGTGCGGCCGTGCCGGCAGGTGAGATCGTGCTGACGGCGGGTGAAACCAACGCCACCCACGACTATGCCGTGCGCTACATCGCCGAGAGCGCGACTGTCACCCCTGGCCCGGTACTGGGCTCGGTGACCTACACCGTCCGCTACGAGTAATGAAGCTCGGGCGCGACCGCACCCGTCGCCCCCACGCATGCAGGCAACGCCGCCGGCTCACTGGAGAAAGGCCCATGTCCGGACTCCGATCCAACTGCAATGTGTACTGCACCGCCATGGCGGGCGTGCTTGCGTTGTTCAATCTGGCCGAAGCTGCGGCGAGCGTTGTCGTTTCGGGCACCCGAGTCATCTACCCCGGCAATGCGCAGCACGTCACCGTGCAGCTGACCAACCAGGATGCGTTTCCCAATGCGGTACAGGCCTGGGTGGACGTCGCTGACCCCGAATCGACCCCGGCTGACGCCGATGCTCCCTTTGTCGTCACGCCTGCCGTGTCGCGCATGGCTCCCGGTGCCGGGCAACAGATCCGCGTGATGTTTGCCGGCAAGGATCTGCCGCAGGACCGCGAATCGCTGTTCCATCTCAACGTGCTGCAGATTCCGCCGATGAACACTGTCCATGCCGACCAGAACAAGGTGATGGTGTTGATGCGCAATCGCCTGAAGATGTTCTACCGGCCAACAGGTATTGCCGGGACGCCTGCGCAGATCTCCGAGCAGCTGCACTTCAGCGTCCAGCAACGCAGCAACGGCTGGCATGTGCAGGTTGAGAACCCCACCGGTTACCACGCTTCGTTCGGGGGCGCCGCGCTGCACATTGCAGGCTCGTGACCACCTCCCAGCTTTTTGAGCCAGCCAAAAGTAGAGAAATTCGGCGAAACTAACCCCAAGCAGAGAGGTGGTTTTGCCATGAAGAAGTCGAAGTTCACCGAAGAGCAGATTGCGTTCGCCCTGCGCCAGGTTGAGGGCGGTACATCGGTCGGCGAGACGTGCCGGAAGATGGGAATTTCCGAGGCCACGTTCTACAACTGGAAGAAGAAGTACGGCGGGCTGGGCGTGTCCGAGCTGCGCCGGCTGCGGCAGCTCGAGGAGGAGAACCGCAAGCTCAAGCAGCTGGTCGCGGATCTGAGCCTGGACAAAGTGATGCTACAGGACGTCATTCAAAAAAAGCTCTGAGGCCGGTGCAGCGACATACGCTCATCGGCTTTCTGCAGCGTGCATACGGAATCAGCCAGCGGCGGGCATGCGGTGTGATGCGCCAGGCCCGTTCTGGGCTGGCGTACAAACCGGTGCGCAAGATTCTGGATGCGCCATTGACCCGGCGCATCGAGGAGATAGCGCAGACGCGGGTGCGTTACGGCTACCAACGCATCCACATTCTGCTACGTCGTGAAGGCTGGCCGATAAATCGCAAGCGCGTGCATCGGCTGTACAAGCTGGCAGGGTTGAAT
>NZ_JBRREH010000079.1:0-23261 GCF_056760175.1 Stenotrophomonas sp. STEN021
CCTTGCATCGCAAGGTGCGCAAGGTGTGGCACAGGGTGTTGTCGAGTCGGGAAAGAGGACCATGGAGAAGCCCCATTGAGCGCAAAATTCAGGTATTTCATTGGTCACGAATGTGCTGCAGTAGCATTGAGCGGGCTTCTCTTTCTCTTCTTGTTTTTATTTAATGTGGATTTCGATCTTTATAGAACCCTGAAGTTCGCACTATATATATTCACTTTATACAACTTTGTTCTACTTATCTCTTATTTACTCAACAGACGAAGAATGTGATTTAATGATACTTTTAAACTGAATTCTCCGGGAAGCGAAAAGGCGAAATCATATTAACCTCAACCACTTGCGATATAAATAGTCAGCCATTGGCGGTCCATTTACCTTTCGAGCTAAAGCAAACCAAATGCATTGGTGCGGCACGCTATCCAACATTTTTGGACCTTGGCTCCCTGCTTTCCGCCGGCATCCTTTTCTTTCACCCATTGACTAATCTGCGGGGATGTTCCTTCACTCGCCAGACGCATAGCACATGCGACGCTCTGCGACTCGAGAAATTAACGAGGGCCAACCCATGCCAACGAGGCTGGTCCTCGTCCTCATCCGCATTGATGCTGCATCTTAGAAGCCAGCGTAAGCCGGCGACTCGCTCGCCCTCCCCAACCGCCTTACGCAAAACGCCCGCTGATAAGCGGGCGTTGGTTTGGTCATCGATCGGTGGGGTGATTCGGGCTTTTACCGGCCAGCTTGCGAACGCGACGCTCTCCCAGCTGAGCTACCGCCCCACGCGGTGAACCGAGCATAGCGCTGTTGTCTGCGCTGCGCAAAACGTCCAGCCCAGCCCGAACACGAGCGGCGACCCGATGGAGGGGATCGAGTCGCCGCCCGAGGGCGCGATGGGCTACCCAGCAACATCACTCCGGTCGCCACCTTGCCCATGCAGCGGTGAAGCCCGCGTAGAACCCAGATTGCAAACGCGCGACAGCGTGCTTCAGTCCTTGGCCTTGCGCCGATAGTCCAACGGCGGCGCATCCCGCTGCAGCAGCGGCATATAGCGGAAGCCTGCGCCGCGGCGCTCATCGAACTCCTGCCTGGCCTTGGCCACCAGCTCCGGCGACTGCAGCAACTGCACACCGGCCAGAGCCATTGTCTTGGCGGCGTTCAACGCGCCTTTGGCGCCGATCGACATGCCCGATGCCGCTACTGCCTGCCAACTGTGCGCCGGGGTTCCGGGCACCCACGTTGCGGTGCTGACGCCAACCGTGGGGACGTTCCAGCTGACATCGCCAACATCGGTGGATGCGCTGCCTGCCTGGTCCGCACGGTAGGGCTGCAGCTGTGTTGCCACCTGCAGGTCCGGGCGTTTTTCAAGGCTCTCCTGCAGCTTCTTCGCGAATACCTGCTCGGCCGGATCGTATTGCACGCCGCCAACCTGCTGCAGCGCTGTCTGCATCACCTGCCCAAGCGTGTCATTGGGCAACAGCGAGTACACGCCACCGGTCGGCTCGAATTCGACCGTGGTACCCGTGCCCATTGCTGCGCCTTCGGCTGCCTTCTGCAGACGCCCGATCACATCGCGCACCACCGCGGGGTCGGTGTGGCGCACGTAGTAATACGCTTCGGCCGCATCCGGCACCACGTTGGGTGCCGCGCCGCCGTTGCTGATGACGTAATGGATGCGGGTGCCATCAGGCACGTGCTCGCGCATCAGGTTGGCCATGTAATTGAAGGCTTCAACGCCGTCCAGTGCGGAGCGGCCGCGCTCTGGGGCGATGGCGGCGTGGGCCGCGCGCCCGTGGAAACGGAACTTGCCGCTGATGTTGGCCAGCGTCGTGCCTTGCACAGCGGAGTTCTCGTCGGACGGATGCCAATGCAGCACCACATCCACGTCATCGAACAGCCCCGCCTTGGCCATGTACACCTTGCCGGAGCCACCCTCCTCTGCCGGCGTTCCGTACAGCCGCACTTCGCCGGGCGTACCGGTCTGCTGCATCCACTGCGCCAGGGCGCGGGCTGCGCCCACCGACGCCGCACCAAACAGATTGTGGCCACAGGCCTGGCCGGCATCCTGGCCGGCAATGACGCTGCGCACCGGCTCCGCCGCCTGTGCCATTCCGGGCAGCGCATCCATTTCCGCCAGCAGCCCGATCACAGGGCCCTTGCTGCCATTGCGGAAGCTTGCGACGAAGGCCGTCGGCATGCCGGCAACATTGGCCTGGATATGGAAGCCGGCCTGTTGCAACTCCTTCTGCAACAGTGCGGATGATGCATGTTCCAGATAGCCTAGCTCGGGCTGCTGCCAAAGCTGTAGGCCAACCTCAGCCTGCCGCTGCGCGTAGCTGTCCAGCGTACTGATCACATCCGCGGCAAGTGCGGTTCCTGCAAGAGGAAGCAACGCTGCCAGCAACGCAGCACGCAGATAACGGGTTTTCATCCAGCCAGCCTCACGCATCAATAGAAACTGACGTTGTCGATCTCGAACCACAGCTTGCTACCGGGTTCGCCGCTGCCGGAGACAACCAGCTGCTGCAGGTCATCGCCCTTCCACACCGCCACGGGTGCCTTGGCGCGATACGGGGGCTGGCCCTGCAGTGCGGTGAACGGAATCTCCACCGTCTGCCATTGCGCCCCGGCCTGCAGTGGTGCAATGAAACGACGGTTGCCCAAGGCCCGCACTTCCAACTGCAATTCCGGTGCGCTGCCGCGCAGCTCCAAGCGGATGCCCCGATACGCGCGCGCATCCACCGGCGCCACCGAACCACGGCTCAACGGCAGAATCGTCGCAGCGAAGGCGGTGTCCTTGCTGGACAGCTTGGCCTGGGTCGCCAGTGCGTTGCCTCCGGTTTCGCGTGCGACGATCTCGGTCACCTGCGCGGTACGGTCATTGCCACCGTCGGCCTCGTCGACGCGCAGCGTGTCGAGCGCAGTACGGCCATCGGTACGCTCGAAGTCATCAACCAGTGCCTGCACCGGCAGCGCTGGCAAGGCCAATGCCTTGTTGCCGGCAGGCAACACCGCGCCCTTGCCTTGCACCTGGCGACCAGCCACATAGACCTGCTGCGTATTGCGAACGTCGCCGATGCGCTCCCATGGGCGACCGCTTACCAGCAACAGATCCGCACGCTTGCCGACCTCGATGCTGCCGCGGTCATTCACGCCCAGCGCCTTGGCGCTGGCCGACGTTCCCGCCAGCAGCGCCTCGCTTGGGGTCAGCCCGGCCTGCACCAGCAGTTCCAGTTCGCGCAGGGTCGAGGTGCCATGCGGGGTGCCGGTCATACCGGCATCGGTGCCCACCACTACCGGAATACCGGCATCGTGCAGCGTTTTGACGTTATGCAAGGCATTGACGAAGTTCTGCTCGCGCTGGGCCAGCACATCGGGCTTGCCGTTGTTGCGGCCGCTGCCATCCACGCGTTCTGGCAGATACACCGCCAATGAAGGCGCATACGCGGTACCGTGCTCGCGCATCAATGCGATCAACTCTTCGTCAACCGCACCGTCCTGCACGCTGTGCGCGATCACGTCCACGCCCGCACGTGCGGCGGCCTTGCCGCGTTTGACCATCACCGTATGGGTAAACACCTTGAGGCCGTTCTTGTGCGCCTCGTCGACCAGCGCGGTGAGAGTTTCCTCGTCCATGCTGCTGTTGTCGGCGGCATTGGAATAGCGCCAGCCATCGGTGAAGGCCTTGATGAAGTCCGGCTTGTAGGCGGCCACCGCACGCACGCCTGCACGCGCGGCCTCGGGTGAGTTCACCCAGCGCGTGGTGTTCTCGTCACCCCAATCCGCGCCATGGCCGAGTGGCGTGCTCATGCGCGCGGCGAACTTGACGTCGGGCGCGGCAATCGAGGCCAGCCATGTGCGGCGTGGCGCGTAGGCTTCCGGCGGCTCGTGGAAATCGCTGACCGTGGTGACGCCGGCCGCCATGTAGAGGTTCGCTACCTGCGGCAATTCCGACGGCGTGGCGTTCGGCGTCCAGTGCGTGTGCAGATCGAACAGACCCGGCAGCAACGCCTGGCCACGTGCATTGACCACGCGTGCGCCCTTGGGGACTACCAGCTCGGCGCCGATGGCAGCAATGCGACCGTCCTCGACCAGCACACTTGCCGCATAGGGTGCGCGACCGGTGCCATCGAACACCATGGCATCGCGGATCAACACGGCCTTGTCGCCAGCAGTAGCGGCCACACTGGCCTGCCCCGCCCCCAGTAGTGCAGCGGTGAGCACCGCCAAGGCGAAACCACGCTTGCTGTTGTAATGCATGTTCTTATCCGGATTCATTGCATGGACCGCGCCGCCTGCGGCGCAGCATCAGGGGAGCTCAGCCGCACCACGTCTCCGCGCTGCTGCACCACCAGGCCAAGGCTCAAGGCGACGCTGTTGGCGAAGCCACGCGGGTCACTGGCCGAATACAAGCCAACGATGCGGCGACTGCCAACCAGCGGGTCATCGATGACGATGCGGGTATCGCTGTAGCGCAGGAACTGCGCCGCCGCCACCGACAAGGTATCGCCGTTGAAGGACAACATGCCTTCGCGCCAGGCCAGTTGCTGGTCCACATCATCGGTGGGCACGGCCTCGATGCGGATACCGTGGCTGCGGTTGGCCAGCGCGCGGTAGTTGGCCACCAGCCGCGCAGGGGCGACCGCCCCCTGGGTATCGGTCACATCGACGATGCCTTCGCGCACCAGCACTTCCACCCCGCCACTACGGCGCTCGGTAAGGCTGACCGCGAAACTGGTGCCTACCGCGGTGACATCGGTTTCCTCCGCGCGCACCACGAACGGGCGTTGCGGATTCTTGGCCACATCGAACAAGGCCTCGCCCTGCAGCAGATGGATATCGCGGCGGGTCGCGCTGAACTGCACCCGCACCTGCGAGTCCGAATCCAACGTGATCGCCGAGCCGTCCTGCAGCGGCACGCGCAGGATCTCGCCCTTGCGGGTAGCGAAATACTCGGCACCGTCGTCCTGGCGTTGCACGCCGATGGCGAGCACGCCAACCACGGCAGCCAGGCCAATTGCCCAGCGCAGTACGCGCCGCGCCCGTCGTGGCGCGCGGGCGGTGAATGCACGATCCATTTCGCCGGCCGACAGCGCGCGTGCGCGGTCGGTACGTGCCAGCACTGCATGGGCGCGGGCATAAGCGCCAAAGTGGCGCGTATCGGCTTCCAGCCAAGCATCTCGTTGCGCACGTTCCTCCACCGTGAGTTGCGCGCGGTCCTCGCGCGCCACCCAACTGGCGGCTACATCATCAATACTCGCATCAGCGCCGACGCGCATGCCTTGCTCCTTCCGCGGCGAACCGCTCACTACTCTTCTGCATTACGTCGTCATCACGCTTCATCGAATCCATCAATACCCGGATTCCCTTGCAGATGTGTTTCTCCACGGTGTTCTCGCTGATCTGCATGCGTTCGGCGATCTCGCGCTGCGAGTAGCCCTCCACACGTCGCAGCACGAACGCCTGCCGACACTTGTCCGGCAGGCTTTCAATCAAGGCGCCGATGCGCGCCAGCTCCTGCCGTGACGAGGCCATCCGTTCCGGGCTGACTTCGTCGCCAACAATCGCAACGCGGTCGATCTCGGCCACCGCCTCGATCGACACCACTTGTGCGCGCCGCAGCTGCTGCAGCACCACCGAGTGGGCGACCGAGTACACATAGGCCTTGGGCTGCAGGATGTGCGAAACATCCGCCATCCCGGCGAGAATAGCGTAGGTCTCCTGGATCACGTCATCCACGTCCTGGCGCAGCGACAGGCGCCGCCGCAGCCAGTCCCGCAGGGCGGGCTCGCAAGGCAATATGTGCTCGGCCAACCAGCCGGCACGCTCCCGCGCAAGCGCCGCGTTCATCGCGGCACCTGCCCGGCTCCCGCCACATGGCGGAATGAAACGTCTTTGCGCATCAGAACGCCTTGCTCACGTTGACGTACCAGTAACGCGGATTGGCCTGGTAGACACCCGACGGGTAACCGAACACATCGTCGGAGACCGGCGGGCGCTTGTTGGCAATGTTGTTGGCACCGACCTTGACCGCCACATTGTTGAGCCAGCCTTCGCGTGCGAAGTCGTACTTGACGAAGGCATTGGCCAGCGCCTGCGACTTCACCGTCCACGGTGTGCCATCGGCCAGGGTCAGGCCATTCTCCACATAGGAACTGGCATAGCGCGCGCTCGCGCCCACCGACAGCTGCTGGTAGCGCCAGGTCAGCGTGCCGGACCACTTCCATTCCGGGTTGCCGCCATTGCCGATCAGGTCACCGCCACCGGTGATGCGGATCGACGGATCCACCAGCCCTGCGGACTTGGCATCTTCCAGCGCCTGCAGTGCCGGCGAACGTTGGCGGTAGAACTCGATCAGATGGGTACCGGTGACCGAGAGGTCGAAACGACCGATCGCGGTTTCCGGCGAGTTCCAGCTGAAGTTGTAGTCCACGCCGCGCAGGGTCTGCGGTTCCAGGTTGACGTACTGGTCAGTGACGTACAGCACCTTGCCGGCAGCAGCCAGGCCGGTGCCGGCGAAGCGGGCGATGTCGTCAGCGGTCGCATCTGCACGCACCACCGCCGAGTTGCTACCGCCCTGCTGGCGCAGCATGTAGTCCAGGATCAGTGCATTGCCTTCACCGAACAGGCCAATGATGCCTTCCTGCTCGTACTTGTAGTAATCGACGGCGAAGGTGAAGCGGCCGTAGTTCTCCGGGATGAAGCGCGGCTGGAACACCAGGCCGGCGCTGGTATTGGTCGAGGTTTCCGGCTTCAGGTCCGGGTTACCCGAGCGCCGTGCGGTGGTGGAGTAGCTGTAGCCGCCGCAGTTGGCGAAGGCCGGCTGTGCACCGCTGCGCTTGTCCGCCTCGCACTGGATGTAGTCGGTGCGGGTGTTGGAACGGCTCACCACCGTGGCGTTGATCTGCTCCAGGTTGGGCGCACGGAAGCCCTTGGCCCAGGACGAACGCAGGGTCAGGCCATCAAACAGCTGCCAGCCCAGCGCCAGCTTCGGCTTGGCGACATTGCCGAAGTCGTTGTAGCGCTCGGCGCGGCCGGCCACCTGCAGGTCCAGCGAACGCACCAGCGGGATGTTCATTTCCGGCGACACCAGCGGCACCGAGAACTCGGCGAACAGACCGGCGACGGTGCGCGAGCCATAGGTATCCGGGGTCGGGCTGACGCCGTACATGTCGCTGGGATAGGCAACGCCGGTGATCGCATCGGTGAAGGTCACCGAACCATCGACGCGTGCATCACGATCATCGCGCTGGGTTTCGTGGCGCACTTCCAGGCCCGCGGCCATGCCGACATCGCCGGCCCAGGTCTTGAACAGGTCCGCGCGCGAAGCCTTGAAGTCCCACAGGAACAGCTCGGTCTTGCTCTGGCGCTGTGCCTTGTAGAAGAACTGGTCCAGCTTGTCCCAATCATTACAGCCGCCACAGAACGGGTTGTACGCCGACGCGGTGGGATTGGCCAGGGCCTGCTGGAACAGCGACATGCTCACTGCATCCTGGGTGTCTTTGACCCTTGCTGCCGAGTACAGCGCGGCACTTTCCCAATCGAAGCCGTAGTGGAAGCCACGCAGGCCAGCCAAGGCGCGCACCTGGGTGTTGTTGACCTCGATGCGGGTCGGCCGCTCGAAGCGGTAGCTGGTGATGGTCACCGGCACGCCGTTGGCGCCGATGTTCAATCCCTGCAGTCGATTCGGATTGAGCGTGCCGTCCGGAAGGTACATCGCACCGAACGGGTTCCAGTAGTTGCTGGCCGCCACCGTCATCGGCAAGGCGGTGATGGTGTTGACGCCGTTCTGCAGGCTGTAGGCGCGCGAGTTGTAGACACCTGCCTCGCTGAAGAACGACAGACCGTTGTCGAAGTCATGCTTGCCGGTGACGAACAGATTCAAACGACGCACGTCCGGGCTGATCGACAGCGGATACTGGCCCTGCTGGTTGTCGCGCAGATTGGCGTCGGCACCGGAGGTGGCCTTGCTGCCGGACTGCACACACAGGCCATCGGCGATGGTCGCCGCGCAGCCGCTGTTGCTGGTCGGCTGCACATGGAAGGCACCAGCCGTGGTGGTCAGCCAGGTGCCGTTCTTGGACACGCGCGGGCCAACCACGGTGAAGTTGCCCCACGGGCTGTTGGTATTGCGATTGTCGGTGCCAGCCAAGCCTTCAAACGGCGTGCCGGCAAAATCCGCCGCACGGTTGCCGTTCTTGGTCCAGTCCTGGTCCAGCGAGTTCAAGCCGGTGGTGTTGTAGTAGTTGAAGGCGATGGTGATGTTGGAGCGCAGGTCTTCGGAGTTCTTGCCCCACATGCCGTTGACGCCGATATCGCGCAGGTCGGTGCCCTCACCGAAGCCCTTCTGCACGCTGATGGTGCCGCCGTCCATGTCGTCGCGCAGCACATTGTTGACCACGCCGGCCACCGCGTCGGTGCCGTAGATGGCGGCCGCGCCGTCCAGCAGCACTTCAACACGGCGCAGGTTGGACACTGGCACCGCATTGGCGTTGTAGGTCAGTACCGGCACCAGGTTGCCGTCGGCCTGGCTGGTGGGATGCACCACGGTGCGACGGCCGTTGATCAGCAGCAAGGTGTTGCCCACACCAAGTCCACGCAGGTTGACCGAGGCGATATCGCCGCGCGCATAGTTGGAGCTGTTGCCGCCGTTGGTGCCACTGAACGAGACATCGCCCATCTGCGGGATGGAGCGGTAAAGCTCGTCGCCGGACACGGCGCCGGTGGCCTCGATCTGCTCGGCCTGCAAGGTTGCTACCGGCAGGATCGCCGCGGTCTTGCTGCCCTTGATCTGGCTTCCGACCACGGTGATCTGGTCCAAGGTGCTGACGCTGGAGCTGGCCGCTGCCGGCGCAGGCTCAGCAACCTCCTGCGGCGCAGCCGGAGCTGCCGCCTGCCCTGCCGCCAGGCCACCCAATCCACCCAGCGAAGCCAACATCGGTGTGGCCGCCCGCAACGTAATGGTGCGGCCGTCGTCCGAAGCCACGCTCAGACCGGTACCGGCCAGCAGACGGGCCAGCGCCTGGCGCGGTTCCATCTGCCCCTTCAACTCGGACACTTCAATCCGCTGGGCCCCGCCTGAATGCGCCGGGGCAATGATCTGCACCCCGGCCTGGCGGGCAAACTCGGGCAATACGTCCTCGATGCTGCCTGCTTGAAGATCGAACTGCGGTGGCGCGGCCAGCGCCGGTACGGAAGCGCACAGCGCCACAACTGCCAGACCGCCGCGGATAGCGCTTGCAAGCGGCAACAACTTGAATGAACGCATTGATGAATCCCCAGAAAATGACGCGAATGACGGCAACCTCTGCCCCCTGCATGACTAGATGCAGGAGCGCGCCGGTTCCGCCATCCCATCGCCATGTTCGCTGATCTGGCATACCTGTACCCAGCAAGCCGCCATACGCCGTAGTATTCTCCGTGGATAAACTCAGGACCCGAGGACCACGCCCCATGCGTTTTCGCCCCCAGTACGCCTTGATGGCCGTGCTCGCACTTGTACTTACCGCCTGCGGCAATGGCCCGGTCAAGCGCGTTTCCGAACCAGCCGCCAGCATCCAGCAGTTGAGCGTCGGCAATGACGGCAACTGGGACGTGGAACTGCGCCTGCGCAATTACAGTTCGATGCCGATGCGTTTCGACACCGTGTCGCTGGCCGTAAAGGTGGGCGACGAAGCCGCCGGCACCCTGAGCGCCAGCCCAGCCCTGTCGATCGGCCCGGAGTCGGCCGACGTCATCAAGGTTCGCCTGCAGCCTTCCTCCTCGGCACGCATCGTCGTGGCCGATGCACTGGCCGGTGGCCGCTCGCTGTTCTACGAACTGGAAGGCAACGTCAGCGCCACCCCGGAAGAAAAGAAGCAACGCAGTTTCGACATCAAATCGCGCAACAGCCTCAACCAGGCCCCGGGCCTGCCCGGCGTGTTGCGCTGATCCCCCACCCGTTCCCGCATTGTTCGAGAGCCGCCTGATGAGCAACTACAAAGCCCCTGTTACCGATCTCCGTTTCGCCCTGCATGACGTCTTGAAGGCCGAGTCCCTGTTTGCGTCGATGGGTTTCGAAGATGCCAGCGCCGACGTCATCGACGCGGTGCTGGAAGAAGCCGGCCGTTTCAGCACCAGCGTGCTGGCCCCGCTCAATGCGATCGGCGACCAGACCGGCTGCAAGCTCGACAAGGCTACCAATGAAGTCACCACCGCACCGGGCTTCAAGGAGGCCTATGCGCAGTTCGTCGAAGGCGGCTGGACCGGGCTGACCGCGTCGCCGGATTTCGGCGGCCAGGGCATGCCGGAAACCATGGGCATGGCATTGAGCGAAATGGTGTCCTCGGCCAATCTGGCCTGGAGCCTGTTCCCGATGCTGTCGCACGGTGCGGTTGAAGCGCTCAAGCACTACGGCGAAGACTGGCAGAAGGAAGCCTTCCTCAAGCCGCTGGTGGCCGGCAACTGGACCGGCACCATGTGCCTGACCGAGCCGCACGCCGGTACCGACCTGGGCCTGCTCAAGACCCGCGCCGAACCGAACGCAGACGGCAGCTATTCGATCACCGGCACCAAGATCTTCATCACCGCCGGCGAGCACGACCTCGCCGACAACATCGTGCACCTGGTGCTGGCCAAGCTGCCCGACGCACCGGCCGGCCCGAAGGGCATCTCGCTGTTCGTCACCCCGAAGTACAAGGTCGACCGCGACGGCAAGCAGGGCGAGCGCAATGAACTGCATTGCGGTGCGCTGGAGCACAAGATGGGCATCCACGGTTCGTCTACCTGCGTGATGAATTTCGACGGCGCCCAGGGCTACCTCGTCGGCCAGCCGCACAAGGGCCTGCAGGCGATGTTCGTGATGATGAACTCCGCCCGCCTCGGCGTTGGTGTGCAGGGTCTGGCGCAGTCCGAGCGTGCCTACCAGGGCGCACTGGCCTATGCCCGCGAGCGCCTGCAGTCGCGCGCACCCAAGGGTGCCGTGCAGCCGGACAAGCCGGCCGACCCGATCATCGCCCAGCCCGATGTGCGCCGTATGCTGCTGACCACCAAGGCGCTGACCGAAGGTGGCCGCCTGCTCGCCGCACACGCCTACACCCAGCTCGATGCCGCACACAGCAGCGTCGATGCGCAGGCACGCGCCGATGCCGATACGCTGGTCAGCTTCCTCACCCCCATCGTCAAGGCCTGCCTGACCGAATGGAGCATCGAAGCCACGTACAACGGCCAGCAGGTGTTCGGCGGCCACGGCTACATCGCCGAGCACGGCATGGAGCAGTACGCCCGCGACGCGCGCATCACCACCCTGTATGAAGGCACCACCGGCATCCAGGCGCTGGACCTGATCGGCCGCAAGACCGCCGCCTCGCAGGGCGCTGGCCTGAAGCTGTTCCTGGCCGAGATCGAGCAGTTCATCGCCGCCAATGCCAGCAACCCGGCCGTGGCCGAGTTCCTGCCGGTGCTGGGCGGCAAGGCCAAGGAATGGGGGAAGCTGACCATCGATGTGCTGCAGCGTGCCGCCGCCAACCCGGAAGAACTGGGCGCAGCGAGCTGGGATTACCTGTTCTACAGCGGCTATATCGCCGTGGCCTACTGGTGGGCCCGCTCGGTGGTCGCCGCTCAGGCGTCCAGCCACACCGATGCCTTCAAGCAGGCCAAGCTGGAGACCGCGCGTTTCTACTACGCCCGCATCCTGCCGCGCACCCTGAGCCACGCCGCTGGCATCGCCGCTGGCGCCGACTCGCTGATGGCGATGGATTCGGTGCGCTTCGGCGACTGATCCAAACCGACCAAGCAGAACCATAGCCCCTCTCCCGCCCACGGGAGAGGGGTTGGGGTGAGGGCAGCTCTTGCTTAGCCCCCTCCCTTGCGCCGAAGGCGGAGGGGAGGGTTGGGGAGGGGTCAGCTTTCAGACGACTGAAACACCACCAGCTTCGCGGCTGACACCGCTCCCACAAAACCACAGGCCGCCAGCGCCTTTACACAAACTGTCACGCATCGTGTATAAGCTGTTAACCCGATGGAGACAGACACTACACCGCGTAGTCTGATCGATACCGGAGCCGGGAATTCCGCTCCGACAGACGGGTTTTCACTTCCGCCCTCCCTGCACCGCCTCGGCTCCGTGCGACTGCTGTCGCTGGATGCGCATGGCCGCGTGCTGGACTGGATCAACTGGCAGGACGCTGCCTGCCTGTACGCGCGCGGCGCCGTCGCCTGGACCATGGGCGATCCCTGCCTGCACGTACACGGCGCAATATCGCGGCTGACCGGCCTGCGCAGCGGCATGGACCTGCACCCGATCATCGCCTCGCGCGGCCACGCCCGCTCGCGCGCGATCGACCCGACACCTAACCTCACCAATCCCGCGCTGTTCGCCCGCGACGCCCAGCTCTGCCTGTACTGCGGCCAACACTTCAGCCGCCCGCAGCTGACCCGCGACCACGTCCTGCCCGTCTCCAAGGGCGGCAAGGACACCTGGGAGAACGTGGTCAGCGCCTGCTTCCACTGCAACTCGCGCAAGAGCAACCGCACCCCGGCGCAGGCCAACATGCCGCTGCTGGCAGTGCCCTACCGGCCCAGCTGGATCGAGCACCTGATCCTGTCCAATCGCAACATCCTGGCCGACCAGATGGCCTTCCTGAAGTCGCAATTGCCGCGCAAAGCCTTGCAGCGCGGGCTCTAAGCCCCGCCCCGCCGCCCCGCGTATTCATGCGAAACTGCCGTCTACGCTGAACACGGCCTTCAGCTTGGTGCCAAACCACCTCATCCGGCACTCATTGATGATGTGCTTTGCTTGCCCCACCCTCTCCGGACGGGGAAAATACCGTTTCGAGTGAAACGCGAAGACCATGATCGACTCTGCCAGCTATCCGCGCCTGTCGCGCATCAAGACTCCCGATGACCTGCGCCTGTTCGACGAGAGCGAACTGGGGGCCATTGCCGGCGAGTTGCGCGCCTACCTGATCGAGTCGGTGGGCAAGAGCGGCGGTCACTTCGCAGCTGGCCTGGGCGTGATCGAGCTTACCGTCGCCCTGCACTATCTGTACGACACGCCGGTCGACCAGTTGGTGTGGGACGTGGGCCACCAGACCTACCCGCACAAGATCCTCACCGGTCGTCGCGACAGCATCCACACCGTCAAGCAGAAGGACGGCGTTGCGCCGTTCCCCAAGCGAGAGGAAAGCGAGTTCGACACCTTCGGCGTCGGCCACTCCTCGACCTCGATCTCCGCCGCACTGGGCATGGCCATCGCGCGCCAGCGCCAGGGCGATGACCGCAAGGTGATCGCGGTGATCGGCGACGGCGCGATGACCGCCGGCATGGCGTTTGAAGCGCTGGCCCACGCAGGCGGCATGGACGACGAGCCGAACGTGCTGGTCATCCTCAACGACAACAACATGTCCATCTCCGAAGCCGTCGGTGGACTGACCAAGATGCTGGGCCGGGCCACTGCCAGCCGCACGCTCAACGCCCTGCGCGAGAGCGGCAAGAAGATCCTCGGCGACAAGCGCCACAGCCCACCTGCGCGCTTCGTGAAACGCTGGGAAGAACAGTGGAAGGGCATGTTCGTGCCGTCTACCGCGTTCGAGCAGATGGGCTTCCATTACACCGGCCCGATCGACGGCCATGATCTGCCGCTGCTGGTATCGACCCTCAAGCACCTGAAGGATGCCAAGGGCCCACACCTGCTGCACATCATGACCACCAAGGGCAAAGGCTACGAGCCAGCCGAGGACGACCAGATCGGCTACCACGCCGTCGGCCCGTTCGACCCGAGCAAGGGCCTGCCGGAAAAGGGTGCACCCAAGAAGCCGACCTATACCGACATCTTCGGCGACTGGCTGTGCGATGCCGCCGCGGCCGACCCCAAGCTGCTGGCGATTACCCCGGCCATGCGCGAAGGCTCGGGGCTGGTGCGCTTCAGCAAGGAATACCCGCAGCGTTACTTCGACGTTGCCATCGCCGAGCAGCACGCGGTGACATTGGCCGCCGGCATGGCCACCCAGGGCGCCAAGCCCGTCGTCGCCATCTACTCCACCTTCCTGCAGCGCGCCTACGACCAGCTGGTACATGACGTCGCCACCCAGGATCTGGACGTGCTGTTCGCCATCGACCGTGCCGGTGTTGTCGGCCCGGACGGCGCCACCCACGCCGGCAACCTCGACCTGAGCTACCTGCGCTGTGTGCCGAACATGGTGGTCATGGCGCCAGGCGATGAAGCCGAGTGCCGGCAGATGCTGAGCACCGGTCTGCAGTACAAGGGCCCGGCTGCGGTGCGTTATCCGCGCGGCACCGGTCCCGGCGCAGCCGTCGGCACCGACCTGTCCACGCTGGAAATCGGCAAGGCGCAGCTGCGCCTGCAAGGTAGCCGCATCGCCATCCTCGCCTTCGGCGCCGCCGTGCCGGCGGCAGAACAGGTCGGCCGCGAACTGGGCCTGAGCGTGGTCAACATGCGTTTCATCAAGCCGCTGGACAAGGCGATGCTGCTGGAACTGGCGCGCACGCACGACGGCTTTGTCACCGTTGAAGACAACGTGGTCGCCGGTGGAGCGGGCTCGGGTGTTTCCGAGCTGCTCAACGCCGAAGCCGTGGTGATGCCGATGCTGCACCTCGGCCTGCCTGACAGCTACCAGCACCACGCCAGCCGCGAAGACCTGCTGGCCGAGGCCGGAATTGATGCGGCAGGTATTCGCGCAGCGATCCTGAAGCGCTGGCCGAAGCTGCAGGACAGCACGGCACCGTTGAGTGCTGCGAGCTGAGCTGGACTCCAACTTGTGAGCACCCCGAAATCCGATGCCAGTCCCCTGGCATCGGATTTTTCTTTGTGGGAGCGGCGTAAGCCGCGAAGCAGAAGCACTATCCGGTGAGGGGAAAACCGGTTGCGCGGGCCATCCCAGCTTCGCGGCTTACGCCGCTCCTACAGATCAACAACAGCGCCCCCCGTTCCTGCACGAGTGCCTTGCTCTGACCATAGAACTGCTCTTCAGGGCGACTCAACTTCATACCCACGCGCCTGCAACGCCGCCAGATAGCCATCCGCTTCCAGCAACCGATCCACCGGCAACATCGCAAACGTTTCCTCATTGCGCTGTACGGCGGCTTCCGCAATCGACAGCCAATGCTGGCGCACTCCTGCCTTCAGATCACCGAAACCGCGATTGCGCACGAAACCCGACTGGGTGATCGCCTGCATGCAGGCCGCACCCGCGTCCTCATACGGTGAACGCCGCAACGCCTCCACATCACCCATTGCCCAGGCATTCGCGCGCTCGACCAAGGTCGGCAGATCGTTCTCGACCAAAGCCACGGTCCGCTCCAGGCACACCGCATCATCCATGCCACCCTCGCGGAACTCGCGGACCGCCGCCTTCGGGTCGTCAATCTTGATCTTCCAGCTCGTTGAGGTAGGCGTGATACCCGCCGCTTTCGCGGCAGCTTCCACCACCGGCCAGACCACCGGCTTCTGACCAAGGCCGATGGACTTCATCGCCGCCGCCTGCAACTCACCGGCCGCGAACATCGGCCGCTTGCGCTCGACCCCGCCATCGCGCGGCAGGTAACGTTGCTTGACCGAACGCCAACGCGCATACAGCGGCGGCGTCAGCACGTCGCTCAGCTCCGCGCCGTTTTCGTTACGCATCACCTTCCAGATCGATGGCGCCAACGCCAGCTTGCCAAAGAAACCCACGTCGGCATCAAACACCACACCGGGTGACAGCAACACCTGCCCCGAGCGGGCAATCACCGCACGCACCTCATCGGCCCGCCATTCGATCTGATTGGGCAAGGGCGACACCGTGCCCAGGATCCAAAGCACATGCCCGTCCTTGCTGACCCGCCACAAGCCAGGCCCGGGCTGCACGCCATGGACGACGACCGCCTCCATATCGCGGATCGGTGCAGTTGCCGCCTCCGCAGGCGCTTCGACCACTTCCTGCGCCGAAACCCCTCCTGCAAGCAAGCACATCAACAGACAGCAACCACGCAAGCTCCGCACTACCGACATACCTGTCTTCCTTGCAACGATCTGGCTGGCGACAGTAGCCATTTCGTTGCAGCAATGCGTTAGAACATCGTTCTTCGAATGCAATGAATTGCCAGCCGACCCTGTAGTGCCGAGCCATGCTCGGCATGAGGCTTTACCGGGAATGCCGCTTGCCGAGCATGGTTCGGCACTACTTCTACTCAGAACTCGAGCACGTCACCATCAGCTGGAACCCGCAGGCGATCCGCCAGCCCTGCCTCCCTTGCAGCCAGCGCCAACGCCCGCCGACTCACCGGGCAATGGCTCAACGCCTCCAGATGGTTGGCAACAACAACGCCCTCGGCAATGCGTGTAAGCGCCAGCGCTTCATCCAGCCCCATGATGATCTCGCCGCCAAGATCAAAGCGCGCGCCGCCGGCGGGGATCACGCAGACATCCGGCTGCTGCCTGCGCACGAAGTCTTCGATGGCAGGTGTAAGCACGGTGTCGCCAGACAGATACAGACGAGGCTCGCCAGGCATCTCGATCAGGTAGCCCACACCGTGCTCCATGAAGCGCCCGATCACACCGCGGCCATGGGTGCAGCGCACAGTACGAATGCTTCCGCCCAGAAAAGGACTGGCGAGCTCATGCGCCTCAGGCAATCGCTGCACGTTCAAGCCCCGCGCCGCCAGATGCACAGCATCGTGCGGCGTGCAGATAACCGGAATGCGCCGCTCACGTAGCCAGCGCTTGCCTGCACGGTCCAGATGATCGAAATGACCTTTCTGGCAGTGGGTAATCAAACAGTGGGTGACCGACTGCAGCGCCTGTTCGGCTTCTGCGGGCAGATCCACCAGTGGGTTGCGCTGCAGACCGGCAAAGAGGCGTAGTGGCGGCAGCGCCGCCCTGCCCGCCAGCATCGGATCCACCAGGAGTCGATGCGGGCCGATTTCGACAATGATCGTGGCGTTGCGGAGCTGTTGGATTTTCATGGCTTGGCCTGTGGAAAGAGGCAGCCATGGTGAGCCGACGCGGCCTGGTCGATAATGGCAAGAAACGCCACACCTCATTCAATCCCGGCCATGCCAAAGACCTGCCAGATCGGCCTCCTGCTCTATCCCGGCTGCATGCCTGCCGGCCTGCTTGGCTTTGCCGATCTGCTGCACGCAGCCAATCGCCGCACAGGACAGCCACTGTTCCAAACCCGCTTCGTCGGTTTGAAAGCCGGGCCGGTCAACTGCAGCCAAGGTCTGCAAATGCAGGCCCACGGCAGCGTCGATGACCCATTTCTCGATGCCGTGCTCGTCCCCGGGTTCTGGGCCGAATCCGCGGCCGAGGTGGAAGCCACGCTGCACAACAACGCTGCACTCATACGGGCGCTTGTGCGGCTCCCCAAGCGCTCGCGGCTATGGAGCTACTGCGTAGGCGTCAGCCTCGCTGCAGCCAGTGGGCGGCTGGACGGGCAAGCAGCCACCGCCACCTGGTGGCTGCTCGACACGCTGCGCCAGCGCCATCCGAAGATACGCTGGCAGGCAGAGAGCACCTGCATCCATGCAACGCGACATGCCACCGCAAGCGGCGTCAGCGGCTACCTGCCGATTGCGCAGAACCTGATCGAACAAACCGTCAGCCCCGCCATCCTGCAGGATCTGGTCAAGCTGATGGTGCTGCCAAGGCCGGCGCAGACCCACGATGCCTTCCAGGCGCTGAGCCTCATCCAACAACCCAGCACGCTGCTGCGCAAGCTGCATGCGTCGGTTGAAGCACTGCCTGCAGATCAGCTGACCATGGACAGGCTTGCAGAACTACTGGGCATGTCCAGCCGCACACTTGCGCGCAAGGTGAAGGATGAAGCTGGTTACGCATCCGCAACGTACTCGCGCCGCATCAAGCTCGCTCAGGTCGCCGAGCGCCTGACGCTGACCTCCGCACCGATTTCAGCAATCAGCAACGAACTTGGCTTCAGCAGTGACTCGAACCTGCAGCGCATGTTCAAGGAGCTGACCCACCTCACGCCCATGCAGTATCGGCAGCGGTTTTCGCGTCAGTGATGCCAACGCGCCGAGCATGACTCGGCACTACATCGCATTGCGCATGACGGATGCACTGCTCATCCTGTTGGTCGTTGGCGCGCGACACGGGCGACCGTCAACAAGCAATCCGAGCCAAACACACAGCCCACTTATTTCGTGCCGGCCGCGTTGTCGCGCCGGAACAGCTCCCACTCTTCGATCTGGGTGCCATCAGCAAGATGGCAGATGCCGTACTCACCGCCCTCGCTGTTCTTCTTGATCTCGACCTTGCCGCCCTTCTTCACGCAATACTCCGATGCTGGATTGGCCATGCCAACACGCGGCTGGGCAGCCTCGGTCTTCGTGTCATCTTTCGGCGCACAGCCTGCGGCCGCAGCAGACATCAGCAAGGTAGCTACACAAAGTACAAGGGATTTCATCGATGCTCTCCAGGGCGACTGCCATATTCTCGGCAGCAGACCAGCAAAAGATTGTGATGACGCTGCGGCCTCACCACCAAACCGCGGGGGCGCCACATTCAAAGTCTCGCGCAAAAGCGTTGCACACGCTTATCGGCTTTTGTGAGACCGCCCTACACCCCAATCGTCTACTGACACATCAACGCCAACGCTGGCACTGCGCTGCACCTGCCGGTTTGAATCCCATCTGGCAGCCGGTAAAATCCGTCCTTTGGCGAAGGAGAAAAACATGACCAAAGACGCGCTGCTTCACGACATGTTGGTCACCTTGGACAGGCTCATCACCGTCTTCTCCTCAGCCACCCCGGATGAGAAGGCTTGGCGCGAGGCGATCATCGAGATGCGCGAGATCCGCGCCTCATTGCCCGCATCTCCAACGCTGGAGAGATTCGTGGGCAAACGCATCAGGCAGTCTCTCGACATCCGCGGCCTGAGCCTCACCAACGGCCCCGCCACGCGAGCGCTGCTCGGCCCCACCCTCGTGACCAACCTGACGCTGGCCAGGCAAGTCCTGGAAGGCTACCTGGGCAAGCGCTGAGAGTAGACACAAGTTGCCGTTCACTCTTGGCGGCCCCTGACCTGGTCGGATATCGGCCACCAGCTTACACCGGTGTATTGAGGCGACGCTTCTACTGTTCTTCGTGGTGTGACTGGATCAAGAGTACATACCGCCAGACTTCTGGACAGCAGCACCAAATGAACTGGACGGCGCCACCAAATGATCTGGTCAGCGCCGCCACGCGAACTGGTCAGTGTCACCAAGCAACTGGACAGCCACTTCAAGAATTGACGAGCCCAGCAGCACTCATCCTTGGGCAGCTACATTAGCCGCGGACCGATTACACAAGGCTTAGCCGTAGCACCAACGCTACTAGAGTCACAAGCAGTACCGGAAGCGTCAGGGTAAGACCAATCTTGAAGTAGTAGCCCCACGTGATCTTGATGTTCTTGCGTGCCAGCACATGTAGCCACAGCAACGTGGCCAGGCTGCCAATCGGTGTGAATTTCGGACCCAAATCGCTGCCGATGACGTTGGCGTAGATCATCGCCTCGCGCACTGCTCCCTCGGCCTGACTGGCATCGATAGACAGCGCGCCGACCAATACGGTGGGCATGTTGTTCATGATCGAAGACAGGAACGCGATCAGCAGGCCGGTCCCTATCGTCGCTGCCCACAAACCGTAATCGGCGAAAAGATCCAGCAGTCTGGCCAGATAGTCTGTCAGTCCTTGGTTGCGTAGACCGTAGACCACCAGGTACATGCCGAGCGAGAAAACCACGATCTGCCACGGCGCTTCCCTGATGACCTTGCGGGTCGATATCACTTGGCCGTTCGCCGCCACGCCCAGCAGGACCAGTGCACCGCCCCCTGCCACCGCGCTGATCGGCACACCGATCCGCTCCAGCCCGAAAAATCCGACCAGCAGCAACGCCAATACCGCCCAACCTGCTTTAAAGGTGGTGTGATCGACGATGGCCGAACGCGGGTCCTTCAGTTGAGTCACGTCATAGCTGCCCGGAATGTCGCGGCGGAAAAACCACAGCAGCATGCCGAGCGTTGCCGCGACCGAGACGAGGTTGACCGGGATCATGACCGAGGCATATTCGGCGAAGCCGATGTCGAAGTAATCCACCGAGACAATGTTGACCAAGTTGGAAACGACCAGCGGCAGGCTGGCGGTGTCTGCGATGAATCCAGCTGCCATTACGAACGCCAGCGTGGCTGCCGGGCTGAACCTCAGTGCCAGAAGCATGGCAATCACAATCGGCGTCAGGATCAGTGCAGCGCCATCATTGGCAAACAACGCCGCCACGGCCGCACCCAGCAGTACGAGAAAGGTGAACAGTCGGCGTCCGCTGCCGTTGCCCCAACGCGCCACATGCAGCGCCGCCCACTCGAAGAATCCGGCTTCATCCAGCAGCAGGCTGATGATGATCACCGCAACGAAAGTGAAGGTGGCGTTCCAGACAAAACCCCAGACCGTCGGGATGTCCGCCAACTCTACTACCCCAGCCAACAAGGCCAATGCGGCGCCCAACATGGCGCTCCATCCCACGCCGAGACCTTTTGGCTGCCAGATGACCAGGGTAATAGTGGCGATAAAAATCAGTAGTGCAATCAACATGGGTCAGTCCTTGCCCACTTTCTGTACGCCCTTGCGGGGCGTGCCGGAGGCAGGAAGGCATTGACTCTGGTTGCCGCCGCAGCAGTTGTCGGTAAGGAATCCGATCAGACCGTTCATGGCATCGAAGTCGGCCCGATAGCAGATGCGGCGGCCACGGGGTTCAGCTTGGATGAGACCCGCGGCGGCGAGTTCCTTGAGGTGGAACGACAAGGTCGCGCCGGGCAACGACAACGCCTCGGCAATCTCGCCGGGCAAGCGCCCGTCTGGACCGGCCTCAACCAACAGGCGAAAGACCGAGAGCCGGGTTACCTGCCCGAGAGCTGCGAGTGCGGAGGTTGCTTCATTAAGTTCCATAATTCTAGAATAATGGAAACAACTCAAGAGAACAACCGACATGACGATCTCCGAGATGGCCAATCTGGCGCCTGTGGCGCTGGACATCCCCACACAAGACAAGCTGGACGTATCGGGCTCGACGCACCCGCCACGGATCCTGATCCTGTACGGATCGCTGCGGCCGAAATCCTTCAGCCGCAAGCTCGCCCACGAAGCCGAACGGTTGCTGCGTCACTTCGGCGCTGAAACCCGGATATTTGATCCGAGTGAGTTGCCGATGCTGGACAGCGTAAGCCCGGACCATCCGAAGGTCCGGCAGCTACGCGAATGGTCGCAGTGGTCGGAAGGCCAGGTCTGGGTGAGTCCGGAACGGCACGGCACCATGACAGCTGTATTCAAGAACCAGATCGACTGGTTACCGCTGGAAGAGGCCGGAGTGCGCCCGACCCAGGGCCGAACCTTGGCGGTGATGCAGGTGTGCGGCGGCTCGCAGTCGTTCAATGTCGTCAATGCCCTGCGTCAGCTGGGACGCTGGATGCGCATGGTCACCATTCCTAACCAGTCTTCTGTGCCGAAGGCTTGGCAGGAGTTCAACGACGACGGACGAATGAAGCCGTCCTCGTACTACGACCGCGTGGTGGACGTAATGGAAGAACTGGTCAAATTCACCCTGCTGGTTCGCGACCGCAGCAACTATCTCACCGATCGTTACAGCGAACGCAAAGGCGACTTGGCCGCATCAACGCTGGCAGCAGCATCGGGGGCTGTGCCGTTGCCACCCGTCACCGCAGCCGTACCAACAGCCTCTACCAGCGCCGCTAACGCGGACGTCGCCCGACCCGCACGCGCTGCGTGCTGCAGCACTTCATCATCCAGCAACTGAGGATCCATCATGGACGCCACGATCTATCACAATCCGGTCTGCGGCACCTCGCGCAACACACTGGCGCTGATCCGCCATGCCGGCATTGAGCCGACCATCATCGAGTATCTGCAAGAGCCACCGACGCGTGACCGCCTGGTCGAGTTGATCGCCGCTGCTGGCTTGAGCGTGCGCGATGCCCTGCGGAAGAAAGGCACCACATACGAAGCCATGGGACTGGACGATCCGACTCTATCGGATGAGCAACTGCTCGACGCGATGCTGGCCGACCCGATCTTGATCAATCGGCCGTTTGTGGTCACTTCGTTGGGGACGCGCTTGTGCCGGCCTTCGGAGGTCGTACTCGACATTCTGCCGACGATCACTCGCCCATTCGCCAAGGAGGACGGCGAGGTGATCATCGACCAAGATGGCCAACGGCTTAAATAGAGAGCAACGTCTGACCTGGGCGAGCGAAAGGTGCGGCGCAGGTATGGGTCGAACTGTAGACGGCCTGAAGCCAAGGGGCATGATCTCTGTCGATGTCTTCCGCTTTGGCTTTTCTAGCCCTCTGCCTTCCGACCTCGCCGTCCAGCTCCTGGACGGCTGCCGCCCCAACTTTGTTGCCGCTCGGCTCGGGCACGGAAGAGGGCCTCCGCACGAAGAAGCATGGGCCAGACCATAGCTGGGTTCTGCAAAAAATGCTGATTCACGACCTCGTAGTGTCTTCGTATCCGAGGGGGCAACGTACGGCAATCGGTAAGCAAATTGAGTAGTGCATTGATGACGGAGTCATCGTTAAGTGCACTGTTTCGGTCAAGCAATGCATGCCATACCGCTGGCCTTCGTTCAGACATCCACTCTCCCACTCGCGTGCTGGGGATCAAGAAGGGAGCCTCGAACTCACTCTGGTGAAATTCGAGAACTTCAGCAGTCAACAGTCGATTGGTGATCTCATCGAACAATGCCCGCTCTCGGGCACCCGCCCGATACTGGGCAGTAGAGGAGCGAGGGGCGCCGGAAATTGGATGGGCCGGCAACATGCCTATTTGCCCCACATTGCCATGAACTGCACATAGTGCTCGCCTCGGCAGCGGCTGTCGCCAGCAGTATGGGCAAAACTGAAAGGGGTCAATGCGAGGATGCCCCGCAATGCGTCGCCAGCTTTCTGTGGGCACTTTCAGGTGGTCGCATACCTGAAAGAAGTACGTCACTTCAATTGATGTTGGGAATTGGAACTCACGTGGCGGCTTCTTCGTATGGCTGTGAATCAGGTTGATCGCAGCCGTTACATCCTTCAAGGGACGTTCGGCGAATTCGCAGCAGAAGCCAAGTTCAACGTAAATAGAGTAGATGCCCTCCCAAGAAGCTGTTTTGCTCTTGTGGAAAATATCTTGGTGGGCCTGGGGCACCAAAGGCAGGAGATGCCTTTTGATCAGCCCAAGCGCGATCGCCGGGGTGACTGCTTTTCCCTCCATCGCTGCTTTGATGATGTGAAGCGCC
>NZ_JBRREH010000080.1:0-23088 GCF_056760175.1 Stenotrophomonas sp. STEN021
CCGCCCCGGCCCCCCCCCCCCCCCCCCCCCCCGCCCCCCCCCCCCCCCCCCCCCCCACTACTGCTTACTGGCGGTCATCCTTGCTGGGCTGGTGGCAGGTATAATCGCCGGTTCATTCGTTTCTGATGCGCCCGGGCGGGCGCCCCTGCCATGTCCGAAGTCGCAACCGAAGCCGCGCGCCGCCGCACCTTCGCCATCATTTCCCACCCTGACGCCGGCAAGACCACGCTGACCGAAAAGCTGTTGCTGTTCGGGGGCGCGATCCAGATGGCCGGCTCGGTCAAGGGCCGCAAGGCTGCCCGCCACGCCACCTCGGACTGGATGGCGCTGGAAAAGGAACGTGGTATCTCGGTCACTTCATCGGTGATGCAGTTCCCGTACGAAGACAAGATCATCAACCTGCTCGACACCCCCGGCCACGCCGATTTCGGCGAAGACACCTACCGCGTGCTCACCGCGGTGGACTCGGCGCTGATGGTGATCGACGTGGCCAAGGGCGTGGAAGAGCGGACCATCAAGCTGATGGAAGTCTGCCGCCTGCGCGACACCCCGATCATGACCTTCATCAACAAGCTCGACCGCGAGGGCAAGGACCCGATCGAGCTGCTGGATGAAGTGGAAACCGTGCTCGGCATCCAGTGCGCACCCGTCACCTGGCCGATCGGCATGGGCCAGCGCCTGAAGGGCGTGGTTCACCTGCTGACCGGCGAAGTGCACCTGTACGAACAGGGGCGCAACTTCACCCGCCAGGATTCGACCATCTTCCCGTCGCTGGACTCCCCCGGCCTTGCCGAGAAGATCGGCGAGAAGATGCTGGCCGACCTGCGCGACGAGCTGGAACTGGTGCAGGGCGCCAGCCACCCGTTCGATGTGGAAGCGTACCTGGCCGGCAAGCAGACACCGGTATTCTTCGGCTCGGGTGTGAACAACTTCGGCGTGCAGCCGCTGTTGGACTTCTTCGTCAAGCACGCTCCGGCACCGCAGGCGCGTGCCACCACCGGCCGCGACATCGCCCCGCAGGAAGACAAGCTGACCGGCTTCGTGTTCAAGATCCAGGCCAACATGGACCCGCAGCACCGCGACCGCGTCGCCTTCATGCGTGTGTGTTCGGGCAAGTTCACCGCCGGCATGAAGACCTTCCACGTGCGCACCGGCAAGGAAATGAAGCTGGCAAACGCGTTGACCTTCATGGCCAGCGACCGCGAGATCGCGGCCGAGGCATGGCCGGGGGACGTGATTGGCATCCACAACCACGGCACCATTTCCATCGGTGACACCTTCACTGAAGGCGAAGCCGTGACCTTCACCGGCATCCCCAACTTCGCCCCGGAACTGTTCCGTCGCGCCCGCCTCAAGGACCCGCTCAAGCTCAAGCAGCTGCAGAAGGGTCTGGCCCAGCTGTCCGAGGAAGGCGCAACCCAGTTCTTCCGCCCGCTGATGAGCAACGATCTCATTCTCGGTGCGGTCGGCGTGCTGCAGTTCGACGTAGCCGCATACCGGCTGAAGGACGAATACGGTGTGGAAGCGGTATTCGAGCCGGTCTCGGTAATCACCGCACGCTGGGTGAGCTGCAGCAATGCAAAGAAGCTGGAGGAGTTCCGCGAGAAGAACGCAAGCAATCTCAGCATCGATGCGGCAGGCCATCTGGTCTACCTGGCCCCGACCCGGGTCAACCTGCAGCTGGCCCAGGAGCGCGCGCCAGACGTGCGCTTCTCCGCCACCCGCGAGGCAGCACACACGGTTTCGGTCGCTTAAGTCCGATGGCGGCGTGCACGCGCCGCCTTTCGGGGTGATGATAGGCAGTTCCGGGCCTCCCCCAGCCCGCGCCTTTTGCCCTCATGACTGCAACTGCTGCATCGATACGCGAAGAAGTCGCCAGCGCCCTCACCCATGGCCTGGGCGCAGTCAGCGCGCTGGCCGCTGGTGCCGTCCTCATCACCCTCGCTGCGATCTATGGCGATGGCTGGCAACTGGCCAGCGCCATTGTGTTTGGCGTGGCGTTGTTGCTGCTGTACACCGCCTCCACCCTTTACCACGCCATCCAGCACCCGGTGGCCAAGGGCCGGCTGAAGATCTTCGACCACTGCGCGATCTACGTCTTGATCGCGGGCACCTACACCCCGTTCACCCTGATCGGCCTGCGCGGCCCCTGGGGCTGGGGACTGTTCACCGCGATCTGGGCATTGGCCGTATTCGGCGTGATCTTCAAGCTGTTCTACACCGGCCGCTTCAAGAAACTCTCCACCGCCATCTACATCGCGATGGGCTGGCTGGTGGTGGTCGCGATCAAGCCGATGTGGAATTCATTGGACGGCTGGACCCTGGGCTGGCTGTTCGCCGGTGGCATCTTCTATACGCTGGGCACGGTGTTCTATCACCGCGAGCAGCTGCCCTATTCACATGCAATCTGGCACCTGTTCGTCATTGCCGGCAGCGTCTGCCACTTCGTTTCGGTGACCGCGCAGATCCTGTAACACCGGCCAGCACGATGCCGGCAAACTGCGCGGGTACTGGAAGCGCGTACCACGGCATCCAGCCTTGGCGCCCGCGGCACCAAGGCTGGCCAACCCCAAAGCCGACCACGCCAGGCTTCCGATTGGAGCGGCGGGTCTCAGCCCGCCTGCAGCAACGACTTACGTGCCGGTGATGTACTGCTGCAACTGGCCGAGTTCACGACGCTGTGCCTCAATCACCGACTTGACCAAGTCGCCAATCGAGATCACACCCACTACTTCAGTGCCATCGAGCACTGGCAAATGACGGATGCGTCGATGTGTCACCAGCTCCAGGCACCGTTCCACCGTCATCGTGGGCGCAACGGTCACCAGCTCGGCGGTCATGATCTCGCGCACCTGCGTGGTAGCCGAAGATCGGTCCATCAGCACGATCTTGCGTGCGTAGTCACGCTCGGAAAGGATGCCGACAAGCGTACGGCCCTCCATCACCAATACCGCGCCGATGCCTTTTTCGGCCATCAGCCGGATCGCCTGCACCACCGCCACATCCGGCGGCACTGCGTGGATCTCAGGGGACTTGGCCCCTAGCAACTGTCGAACGGTCTGCATGGCGTTCTCCTGCGCTGGCGAATGGGGCAGATACTGCCACGTTCCCCGGCTGCCAGGTATCGACCAGATATAAAGGCCGCTGCTTGGCCTCCATGTACAGCCGCCCCAGATATTCACCAATCAGGCCCAGCGCGATCAGCTGCACACCGCCCAGGAACAGGATCACTGCCATCATCGTCGGCCAACCGGCAACCCGGTCGCCATACAAGGCGGCCTTGCCGATCACCCAGATCGCAAAACCAAATGCACCTGCAGCGGTGAACAGCCCCAGGTAGGTCGCCACCCGCAACGGCGCGGTGGAGAAGCTGGTGATGCCTTCCAGCGCGAAGTTCCACAGCTTCCAGAAGCCGAATTTGCTGTTGCCAGCCAAACGCGCCTCGCGCCGATACGGCAGGGCGACGCGGTTATAGCCGACCCAGCCGAACAGTCCTTTCATGAATCGGTGACGCTCACGCAGCTGCCGCAAGCCCGCCAGCGCGCGTGACGAAAGAAGACGGAAATCACCGGTATCGGCTGGAATCGGCGTTTTCGACAAACGCCCCATCACCCGATAGAAGGCCGCCGCGGTGAAACGTTTCAACCAGCCATCGCCGCCGCGTTCCATCCGCGTGCCGTAGACATCGTCATGACCTTGCTGCCATAGCGCTACAAACTGCGGAATCAACTCCGGCGGGTCCTGACCGTCAGCATCAAGCAGAATCACCGCACCTTCTTCAATGAAGTCCAGCCCTGCTGTCAATGCAGCTTCCTTGCCGAAGTTTCGCGACAGCCGCAACGCAGAAACCCGCGGCTCCTGCGCTGCCAGTTGCTGCATCACCGCCCAGGTCGCATCGCTGCTGCCGTCATCGACATACAGAATGCGGCCATCAACATTGCCGGCCAGCGCCCTCAGCTGCGCGCACAAGCGCGGGTGCAACTGCGGCAACGCCTCCTGCTCGTTGAAAGCGGTGATCAGCAGCGTCAGGCGTTCTGGCGTATTCATGGGCAAAGTCTAACAACAGCCATGAGATCAATTGCCGTCATCGACATAGTCTGCCCCGCCCAGCTGGCGCGCCTGCCGTTGGATCCAGGCTGCACGGCGCTGCACATACGGCCCGGGCTTGGCCGCGTTGTAACGTCGCGGCGCCGGCAACACCGCGGCCAACCTTGCACTCTCCGCAGGACTCAGACGCGACGCGTCCTTGCCCCAGTAAGCACGCGACGCCGCCTGCACGCCGTAAATACCATCGCCGAATTCCGCCACATTGGCGTACATCTCGATGATCCGCTGCTTCGGCCACAGCGCTTCGATCAACACCGTGTACCAGACCTCCAGGCCTTTGCGCAGCCAGCTGCGGCCCTGCCACAGAAACACGTTCTTGGCTGTCTGCTGGCTGATCGTACTGGCGCCGCGCAGGCGTCCGCCGCGCTCGTTGTGCTTGCGCGCCTTCTCGATGGCCTGCAGGTCGAAACCGTTATGCTCTGGGAAACGCTGATCCTCGGCCGCTACCAACGATATCGGCACGCTGCGCGCCATCTGGTCCAGATCACGCCATTGGTAGCGGATGCGGAACTTCCAGTCCCCCTGCGCCAGCGCCTCCATCTGCCGGAACACCATCACCGTGGAGAACGGCGGGTCGACAAAGCGCAGTACCAGCACCTGCACGACGCTGAACACGACGAACAGCACCGGCACCCACAGCAAGCGCCGCAACCAGCGCTTCCGGCGCCCGGTTTTCGTCCCTGCCCCCTGCTCCACCTTGAGCTCGGCCTGCTCCGCCCCCATTGATATCCACCTTGCAAAACCTTTTGTCCGGCGCATTATCCGGCACCGGCCCCACCTCGCGTAGACCCAGCCCCATGACCGACACCTCCGACCTGCTTGTCCGCTTCCTCCTGCCCGCTGCCGGTGTGCGCGGCGTCCATGTACGGCTGGGCCAGAGCTGGCGCGAAATCCTGTCCCATGGCGACTATCCGGCCGCCGCCACGCGCCTGCTCGGCGAAGCCAGCGTGGCCTCGGCACTGTTTACCGGCCACACCAAGGTAGATGGCCGACTGTCCATTCAGCTGCGCAGCAGCACTGCTCTGCGCGCATTGTTCAGCGAATGCACCTCGGCTGGCACCCTGCGTGGCATCGTCCAGCTGAACGATGGCGAAGACGCTCCGACCACGCTGAAGGCATTGGGCGAGGACGCCCTGCTCGCCATCACCATCGAGAACCCGGGCCTGGATCCGCGCGAACCGCAGCGCTACCAGAGCCTGGTTGGCCTGACCGGCGACAACCTGGACGAGGCCTTCGAGGACTATTTCCGCCACTCCGAGCAGCTGCCGACCCGCCTGTTGCTGGCCAGCGACGGCGAGCATGCCGCTGGCCTGCTGCTGCAGAAACTGCCGGGCGACGAAGGCGACGAGGATGGCTGGGTCCGCGCTGGCGCGCTGTTCGACACCCTTGGCCGCGACGAGCTGCTGGCATTGCCGGGCAGCGAGCTGCTACACCGCCTTTTCCACGAGGAGAACCCCGAGCTGGTCGGTGACAAGGCCCTGAGCTTTGGCTGCTCCTGCTCGCGCGAACGGGTCAGCTCCATGCTGCAGTCGCTGGGCGAGGAGGAAGCCCGCGCCGCCGCCGAGCCCACCGGGCAGGTAGAAGTACGCTGCGAGTTCTGCGGCCAGGAATATCACTTCCCATTAGCAGAATTCGGCGTATTGTTCAGTTCCACACCGGCCAACCAGCCAGCTCCCGAGCGGCTGCAATAACGGTCCAACGAGTTACGTTCTGGGGAGGGCGAAGACTTGTTAAGAAACCATAAACCGCATAGGATCGAGAACTCACGCGCCGGGAACTTCCTGGCGCCAACGGGGTCTTACTGAGTCCATGAACGCCTTACTCCGCCTACCGCTTGCCCTGATGATCGCCCTCGGCGTGGTCACGGGCGTGCATGCGCAGAGCAAGCCGCGCGCTGCGGACAGCACCGTGTTGCCGGTCTGGAACCGCGGTAGCGGCAAGGTCGAAGCCCTGCTCTACCTTGAACCCACCGGCACCCAGAACGTTGGCGCACGCTGGAACTTTGGGCGCAGCTCACTGGATGCGGCCTTTGGCCTGTCTTCTGGCGATTCGCTTGGCTTGCTCTGCAACGGCAGCGGCGGCAGCAGTATTGGCGGCCTGGCCAGCCATTGCATGCTCGCCAGCCTGGGCGATGACGATGACAGCAATGGTCGTCATATTTCGGCCACCACCGCGTTCAACCGCCCCGGCGGGCGCCTCGGCATCACCGCTGGCACCGGCCGCGACACGCTGCCGGCATGGTTGTCGAACGGCGGCAAGGCCGGCGCAGCGCGGGTCGAACAGAACGACCTGACCGTATTCGGACAGAAGAACATCGGCCGCGAAGGCTTCGTCTCCATCGGCGGGACCTACGCCAAAGCACGCCTGGTGCCGTTGACCGACGCAGCTCCGGCCGTTGCCGACCAGTGGGACAGCAAGAGCCTGAGCGTTGGCGGTGGCTATGGCGCCTTCAGCGCCAATGTGATCGGCCGCGTCGTCGACGCGCCCGGCCACAGCGGCAAATGGGAAGGCCTGGGTCTGGGCATCACCTGGCGCACCCCATGGAGCGGACAGCTCACCGTCGGCGCCGAAAACGTGATCACCCGCGGCAAAAACCCATTCTCGCCACGTAACGAAAGCAATGACGACGGGGCAATCCCGTACGTCCGTTACGAACAGGACCTGTAAAACCCTCTTTGGTTATCCCCATGAAAACGCCCCGCCTGCCGGGGCGTTTTGCGTTGCAGCATCCAGCAGACGCAAGCCCGTTTCACTGTCTTTGCTGAATTGGAGCCAATTCCACAACTTCATTAACCAATCTTTAATTTATTTGCAGTGGCAAGTACTATCGGTCTCAAGCCCATGGTTTTGGATCCGCCTTTCGGGTCCACCAGCGGCCTTCGTAGCTATACCAAGTCCACTTGGCAGAGAGAGAGAACCAATGATTTGCAAGACCAACAAACTGCGCGATGCAGTTGTGCTTGCGCTTGTCGCAAGCGCCGGCACCACCGGCGTTGTATACGCCCAGGATGCGGACAAGGGCGCAACCAATCTGGATCGCATCCAGGTCACTGGCTCGCGCATTCGCTCGGTTGACGCGGAAACCTCGCAGCCGGTTCTGACCCTGACCCGCGAAGCCATCCAGCAGACCGGTCGCACCAGCGTTGCTGACGTGCTGCAGCAGATCGCCACCAACGGCGCTGCCATCAACACCCAGTTCAACAACGGTGGCGATGGTTCCTCCGGCGTCGACCTGCGCAACCTCGGCTCCTCGCGCACCCTGGTGCTGGTCAATGGCCGCCGCTGGGTCTCGGCCCTGGACGGCAGCGTCGATCTGAACACCATCCCGTCGGCCATGGTCGAGCGCATCGAAATCCTGAAGGATGGCGCTTCCTCGATCTACGGCTCGGACGCCATCGCCGGCGTGGTCAACATCATCACCCGCGACGATTTCACCGGCGGTGAAGCCCATGTGTATCGCGGCCAGTTCAGCAAGGGCGACGGCCAGCGCGAAGGCTACGACCTGACCCTGGGCACCAGCAGTGACCGCGGCAACCTGGTGTTCGGCGCCAGCTACGTCAAGGAAAAGGCCGTGATGGCCGGCGCACGCAAGATCTCGCACGATCCGGTGTACGGCCTGGGTTCGAGCCAGTACAGCGGCCAGACCGCTGACGGCGGCATCTGGGACCTGACCATCGATGGCAAGCCGACCGACGATTACGCTGCATGGTCCGCGATCGCTGGCGATGAAGATCCGGATGTTGCCGAGCGTGCAAGCTACGACCGCTGGGTGGTCAACAAGGGCGCCGATGGCCGCAACCTTGCCAACTACCACGCCTACGGCAACGCGGACAAGTACAACTACGCTGCCGACAACTACCTGCGCACTCCGCAGGAGCGCAAGTCGATCTACATCCAGGGCCGTTACGACCTGACCGATTCGATCGCACTGCGTACCGACGCACTGTACAACCAGCGTAATTCCGCCCAGCAGCTGGCCGGCTTCCCGCTCAGCGCCGGCAGCTACATGGACGGCTCCCTGGGTCTGTCCAAGGACAGCTACTACAACCCGACCAAGGGCACTGCCGACGCACGCAACCTGAACTGGAACCGCCGCCTGGTCGAACAGGAGCGTTTCTATGAGCAGGACGTCAAGACCCTGCATTGGTATGGCGGCCTGGAAGGTTCGTTCCAGTTTGCCGACCGCTACTTCAACTGGGACGCTGGCCTGAGCTACAACTCCAACGACCAGATCGACACCCAGGTCGGCGACGTCAACATGGCCAACCTGTACCAGGCCACCGGTGCGTCCTTCATGGATGTCGACGGCGTGGTCAAGTGCGGCAGCCCGGGGGCGGTGATCGAGGGCTGCGTGCCGTTCAATCCGCTTTCCAGCGCAGGCAGCATGCCGAAGGAAATGCTGGACTACATCCTGTTCACCGCCAAGGACAAGTTCCAGAACAAGAGCAAGAGCTTCACCGCCAACCTGGCCGGCGACATCGTCGAACTGCCGGGCGGCATGATGGGCTTCGCAGCGGGTTACGAGCACCGCAAGGAATCCGGCTACGACCTGCCGGACGCCTTCGTCTCGGCCGGCATGAGCTCGGGCAACGCGCGTCAGCCGACCAGCGGCGACTACAGCCTGGACGACCTGTACCTGGAACTGGCCATTCCGCTGCTGAAGGACCTGCCAGGTGCTGAAGTGCTGGAGTTCAGCGTGGCAACGCGCTACTCCGACTACAGCAACTTCGGCAACACCCTCAACAGCAAGTTCGGCTTCAAGTGGAAGCCGTACTCTGACCTGCTGGTCCGTGGTAACTGGGCTGAAGGTTTCCGTGCACCGTCGATCTCCAACATGTTCGGCGGCGGCGCGGCTTCATACGAAGGCTACGGTGACCCCTGCTCCAGCGACAGCCCGTACATCGGCAATGCCGCCGTGGCCCAGCGCTGCGCTGCAGCCGGCATCCCTGCCAGCTACACCCAGCGTGAAGCCTATGGCGACCAGACCGCGTGGCCGTTCGACTGGGTCTCCAACAAGGACCTGACCCCGGAGACCTCGACCTCCAAGACCTTGGGCTTCGTGTTCAGCCCGAGCTTCCTGAAGGGCTTCGACGTGTCGCTGGACTGGTGGCAGATCAACATCAAGAACGTGATCAGCCGTCCGCAGGTCACCTACATGCTTGACCAGTGCTATGTGGAAGGCAACCAGAGCTGGTGCAACATCGTCAACGATGGCCTGACCCGCAACGCGCTGGGCCAGATCACCTACCTGAAGATGGGTCTGGCCAACCTGGGCGAGACGGAAGTGGAAGGTTTCGACCTGACCATGCGTTACTCGCTGCCGGACACCAGCATCGGCGCCTTCTCGTTCGTGTGGGACAGCACCTACATGTCGTCCTACCGCACCAAGGCAACTCCGGATGCTGAATGGGATCCCTCGGACGTTGGCACCTACGTCAAGGACACCCCGACCTGGCGTATCCGTTCCAACCTGACCGCAAACTGGACGTACGGCGACTTCGGCCTGACCTGGACCACGCGTTACTTCTCCAGCCTGGTCGAGAACTGCAAGTACCCGTCGGTTGCCGCACTGTGCAGCGATCCGGGCCGCGTCACCGCTTCCGGCAAGGACCCGCAGAACAAGCTGGCTGCGACCACCTATCACGACCTGCAGGCACGCTACAACGTGCCGTGGAATGCAACCGTGTCGGTGGGCGTGAACAACGTGTTCGCGAAGGAACCGCCGGTGGCTACGCAGGCGTTCGCCAACAACTTCGACTACCAGTACGACACCCCGGGGCGCTACTACTACATGGAGTACCGTCAGCGCTTCTGATCGTAGTCTGATCGGTTGAAACAGAACGGCCCGGGCTTCCCGGGCCGTTTTCTTTCATGTGTTGCGATGGTCCGGCACTGCCTCGACCCGATACCGGCGCGCCCACTCGTTCCCTGCCCATCTCCCGATCCGGCACTCAGCATGGATCTCGGATCCGCGCCGGCCTGGGCTGCGGCAACAACAAGCTCACTCGAGACCGTCGTTGCCTGTGGCGAGGCGCCTTGCCGCAAAAGAAAAGGCCGCATCGCTGCGGCCCCGCCTGCTCATGCGCAGTCGATCGAGTCACCCATTCGGAATCAAGGTCTCGATCACATGCTCGACATAGGCTTCAAAGTCCTCGCGGGCCTGCTTGGGCTGCTGCAACTGCAGTGACAGCTGCAGGAAGCCGACATACGCCGCATAGGCCAGCCGCGCGCGATGGCGTGCGTCGGTGGAACTGAGCCCGGCCTGGCGGAACGAAGCGATCAGGTACTCCATGCGCCGCTGCGAGACGCGGTCGATGACCGGACGCACCATCGGGTTGTCCAGGGCCTTCAGCAGTTCGCTGTAGATCACATGCGGGGTGACTTCATGGGCGACCAGCTGGAACAGCGCGCGCAGCCGCGTACGCGGATCAGGCACCTCTTCCAGGCTGCCAAAAACCTGCTGCTGCTCGACAACTTCCCAGCGCTCCAGGGCCGCTTGCAACAGCGCGTCACGCGAGGGGAAATGCCAATAGAAACTGCCCTTGGTCACGCCGAGGCGACGCGCCAGCGGCTCCACCGCAACGGCACCTACACCCTGTTCAGCGATCAAGTCCAAGGCTGCTTGCGCCCAGTCATCCGCGCTCAGGCGGCTGTTCCGCGTGCTGCGGGACTCGGTGCTGGAAACTGAAGAATCGTTCATGGGCAGATTTAACCATACGGCGGGGACTGGTTGCAGTATGTAGACAACAAAAACACGGACAATCTGGCAAATAAATGATCAGCCCAAGCCTTCTCATCGCTCCCGGCCAGCACTTCCATACCCATAGGTATTGACAGCGATTCAGACCATTCCATACCATCAGGTATGGTTACGCCAACTCCAACATCCGTCTCCCCTGAAGACATCCGCCTGGAAGGCGCGCATGGCGCTGGCCTTGGTGCGACCAGAGCCAGCGGAAAACAGCCCGGCATCCTGTTCGCACATGGCTTTGGCCAGACCCGTGGCGCATGGACTGCAACTGCCCAAGCGCTCAACGCCGAAGGCCACGCCACGCTCAGCTATGACGCGCGCGGCCATGGCGATTCGGACTGGAATACCAGCGACCTGCCCTATCACGGCGACCAGTTCACCGATGACCTGATCGTGGTCGCCGGCGAGCTGCCGCGTCCACCGGTGCTGGTTGCCGCCTCGATGGGCGGCCTGTTCGGCCTGATGGCCGAAGCGCGCTGGCCGGGCCTGTTCTCGGCGATGGTGCTGGTGGACATCACCCCGCGCTGGGAAACCAGCGGCGTGGAGCGCATTCTTGCCTTCATGAGCGCGCACCCGGACGGATTCGCTTCGCTGCAGGCCGCCGCCGATACCATCTCCGCCTATATGCCGCACCGCCCGCGCAAGAGCGAAGATTCGCTGCGTGCGCTGCTGCGCCCGGGCAAGGATGGCCGCTGGAACTGGCATTGGGACCCGCGCCTGGTCAACGAACTGGCGCGCGACAGCGAGCAGCATCAAGGCGTTATCGCAGACGCAGCAAGGCAGGTGCAGTGCCCGCTGCTGCTGGTAAGCGGTGGTCGCAGCGACCTGGTCTCGCCACAGACCGTTGAAGAATTCATGGCGCTGGTGCCACACGCACAGCATGTCCACCTGCCCCACGCCACCCACATGGTGGCCGGCGATGACAACAATGCGTTTACCGCCGCTGTGTTGAACTACCTGGACGCACTGCCTTCCGCAGCGTCCGCCCGAACCGAGCACGTTACCGGAGCACGTCCATGAGCATCGTCGTACCTTTCCTGGCCCTGCTGCTAGCAGGCGCCTTTGTTGCCTACCACCGCATGCGGCTCGTCGTCTGGACGATCATCAGCGTTGCAGCCCTGGCCATCTGCTGGTTCGCCGGCGTCAACCAGACCGCGATCATCGTCGCCGCCGCCATCGTCGCGCTGATCTGCGTGCCGGTGTTGCTGCCATTCCTGCGCAAGCCGCTGATCACCGCACCGTTCATGGGTGTGTTCCGCAAGGTGCTGCCGCCGCTGTCCAAGACCGAGCGCATCGCGCTGGAAACCGGCTCGGTCGGTTTTGAAGGCGAGCTGTTCACCGGCGACCCGGACTGGAACATCCTGCTCAACTACCCCAAGCCGCAGCTCACCGCCGAAGAACAGGCCTTCATGGATGGCCCGGTGGAAGAGCTCTGCAAGATGGTCAATGACTTCGAGATCACCCACGTCCACGCCGACCTGCCGCCGGAGCTGTGGGAGTTCATCAAGAAGAACAAGTTCTTCGGCATGATCATCCCGAAGGAATACGGCGGTCTGGGCTTCAGCGCACTGGCCCACCACAAGGTGATCCAGAAGCTGGCCTCGGTGTCGAGCGTGGTCAGCTCCACCGTTGGCGTGCCCAACTCGCTGGGCCCGGGTGAACTGCTCAACCATTACGGCACGCAGGAGCAGAAGGATTACTACCTGCCGCGCCTTGCCATCGGCCAGGAAGTGCCGTGCTTCGGCCTGACCGGCCCGTTCGCAGGCTCCGACGCCACCTCGATTCCCGACTTCGGCATCGTCTGCAAGGGCATGTGGAAGGGCGAGGAAGTGCTGGGCCTGAAGCTCACCTTCGACAAGCGCTACATTACCCTGGCCCCGGTCGCGACCCTGATCGGCATGGCCTTCCGCATGTACGACCCGGACGGCCTGCTCGGCGACACCAAGGACATCGGCATCACCCTGGCACTGCTGCCGCGTGACACCGATGGCGTGGAGATCGGCCGCCGCCACTTCCCGCTGAACTCCACCTTCCAGAACGGCCCGATCCGCGGCAAGGACGTGTTCATCCCGCTGACCCAGCTGATCGGCGGCGCCGAGAAGCGCGGCCTGGGCTGGAACATGCTCAACGAGTGCCTGGCCGTTGGCCGCTCCATCACCCTGCCCTCCACCGCGTCCGGCGGTGCCAAGGCCGGCGCGGTGGTGACCGGTGCCTATGCACGCATCCGCAAGCAGTTCGGCCTGTCGGTCGGCCGCTTCGAAGGCGTGGAAGAAGCGCTGGCCCGCATCGGCGGCAAGGCCTACAAGATCAGTGCGCTGTCGCAGGCCACCGCTGCCGCGGTTGACCGTGGCGACGTGCCGTCGGTGCCGTCGGCGATCGCCAAGTACCACTGCACCAACATGAGCCGCGAAGTCATTTCCGACGTGATGGACGTGATCGGCGGCAAGGGCATCATCCTCGGGCCGCGCAACTTCGCCGGCCGCAGCTGGCAGGCCGCACCGATCGCCATCACGGTGGAAGGTGCCAACATCATGACCCGCTCACTGCTGATCTTCGGCCAGGGTGCCATCCTCTGCCACCCGTGGGTGCTGAAGGAAATGAAGGCCGCGCAGGATGAAGACCGCAAGGCCGGCCTGCGTGAATTCGACCAGGCGCTGTTCGGCCACGTCCGTTTCGGTATCTCCAACGCCGTGCGTTCGCTGTGGTTCGGCCTGACCGGTGCGCGCTTCGGTGCCGCCCCGGGCGACGCCTACACCCGCCGCTACTTCCGCAAGCTCGACCGCTATTCGGCCAACCTGGCACTGATGGCCGACATCTCGATGATGACCCTGGGCGGCAAGCTCAAGTTCAAGGAATCGCTGTCTGGTCGCCTGGGCGATGTGCTCAGCCACATCTACATGACCAGCGCCATGCTCAAGCGCTACCACGACGAAGGCGCACCGAGCGCTGACCAGCCGCTGCTGGCCTGGGCCTTCCATGACAGCGTGCACAAGATCGAGGAATCGCTGTCGGCTGCGCTGCGCAACTTCCCGATCCGTCCGATCGGCTGGCTGATGTGGGCACTGATCTTCCCGTTCGGCCGTCGCGCCGAAGCTCCGGGCGATCGTCTGAGCCGCCGCGTTGCCGCCACCTTGATGGCTCCGGGTGAAGCGCGTGACCGTCTGGCCCAGGGCGTGTTCCTGACCCCGTGCGAGAACAATCCGGGTGGCCGCATCAACAGCTACCTGTCCAAGGCGATCATGGCCGAGCCGGTCGAGCGCAAGTTCATCAAGGCGCTGAAGACCAAGGGCATCGAAGCGCTGACCTTCGCCACCCAGCTCGACGAAGCCGTGGCCGAGGGCGTGATCACCCAGGACGAGCGCAAGCTGCTGGAAGAACTGCGCGAGATCACCATGGACACCATCACCGTGGATGACTTCGAGCCGCACGAACTGCGTTCGGCCGGTTACTACGACCTGCCGGGCAAGCAGCGCCCGCAGCCGCAGCAGGCCGCGTAAGCCAAGCCACATGCAATACCGACGGCGGGCCTTGTGCCCGCCGTTTTCATATCAGGAATCCACCTCATGACCGCTCCACTGCTTTCGCTATACCGCCGTTTCACCCGCTGGCCTGCCGGCAACTGGCTGTTCTCGCGTGCGGTGTGCTTCAAGGCGCCCTACTTCGCCAGCATCTCGCCGCTGATCACCGTGCTGGAACCGAGCCGCTGCGTGGGTGTGATCCGCCAGCGCCGCCGCATCAGCAACCACATCGGCACCGTGCATGCGATCGCCATGTGCAACCTGGCCGAACTGGTCGGCGGCGTCATGGTCGATGCCAGCCTGCCGGCCGACATGCGCTGGATCCCCAAGGGCATGGAAGTGAAGTACCAGGCCAAGGCGCTGGGCGTACTGACAGCGGTAGCGACGCCGGAATCACCCATCGTCAGTGCAACCGCAGGCTACGACCTGCCAGTGCTCGTACGGGTGACCGATGGCACGGGTGTCGAGGTCTTCCAGGCCCGCATAGCGATGTGGGTATCACCCAAAAAAACCTGACCCAATGTAGTGCCGAGCCATGCTCGGCAGAGGCTGTACACGGGTAAGGCCCCTGCCGAGCATGGCTCGGCACTACGGGTGATGATCTATCGGCAATTCCCCTGCCGAGCATGGCTCGGCACTACAGCGCGCGTAGCAGCAGCGCCACGATTGCCGGTACGGCCTGCACATAGAAGATGCGCGGGCTGACGCTGTAAGCGCCATACCCGCCGGCCACCACCACGCAGACCAGCGCGAACGTCACCAGCACCGGCTGCGCCAGTACCAGCCCGGCGATGATGCCTCCCGCAAGAAAACCGTTGTACAGCCCCTGGTTCGCCGCCAGCACGCGCGTGGCCTGTGCTTTCTCCGGCGTATTGCGGAAGGTCTTCAAGCCCTGTGGTTTGGTCCACAGGAACATTTCCAACACCAGGAAATACACGTGCAACGCGGCTACCAGCAGCGTCACCACCATCGCACTCACGCCCAATACGCTCATCGCAATCCCCTCCTCGCAGCACAGCGGCCACCCGCCGCAGGGATTCACTCAACGATCCTGCGGCAGCTTCTTCTCTTCGCGCAGGACGCCCAGCGCTGACAGTGTCATCAGCACCGCCACCGCCACTCCGCCAACAAACACCGCCTGCGAGCCAAGCAACGACAACCCCTTGTGCACCCAGGCAAAGGTCAGATCACCACCGCGGTAAACCACGGTATCGATGGCCGCACCAGCCTTGTAGCGCCATTGCCGGTCCACCCGCGTGTAGATCGTCTCGCGCGCCGGCTTGCCCAGCGAGAACTCACTGGCGCGTGTCAGCACCTGGATCACCGCGACCATCACCGGCAACGGTGAGGCTGCTGCTATCGAAAAACCGATGATGATCGCAACACCCGGGATCAACAGCGCCGGCGCCACGCCATAACGCGACAGCAGCCAGCGCGTCAGGCCCAGCTGGATCAGCAGGGTCAGCGCATTCACCGCCAGGTCGATACGCGAGTAGAACGCGGTACTGGCCGCAGGATCGGTGATCATGCGCCGTACGATAGCGGCCTGCTCGTTGTACAGCATGGTCCCCACGCCCACCCCGAACAGCACCATCAACGCCAGCCAGCGCAGCAGCGGCTCGCGTGCAATCAGCTTCAGGCCATCGAACACGCTGCCGCCCATCGGCTGCTCGCCATCAGCCAGTTGCTGCTCGCGTTCGCGCTGCACCGCCCATGGCCGCAACTTCCAGATACAGAACAAGCAGATCGACAGGAAGCCGGCCGAGACCAGCATCAGGTTGGCGATGCCCACGCGCTGCACCAGCGAACTGGTGATGATCGGCCCGAGGAAGGCACCCACCGTGCCGGCTGCGCCGATATAGCCGTAGAACGCGCGCGCCTGCACGTTGGAGAACACGTCGGCCATGAAGCTCCAGAACACCGCCACCGCGAACAGGTTGAATACCGTCGTCCAGAAGAAGAACGCCGCTCCCCGCCCTGGCACGCCCGCATTGAACATCATGTAGAACACGAACAACGTAACGATGAAGAAGCCATAGACCAGCGGCAGGAACACCCGCCGCGGATAGCGGCTGACCAGCCAGCCATATAGCGGCTGCAGCACCAGCATGATCACGAACACGCAGGAGAACAGGAACTGCAGGGTGAAATCCTTCAGCGGCATGCCATGGCCGGCAAACCAGGCAATCAGCGCTGGTGGGAACAGCGCCTCCATGTCCGCCGAGGCCGCCATCGCCTCGCGCACCGGGCGCAGCACGTAGTAGCCGCTGAGCAGGCAGAAGAAATACAGGAACGACCACCACAGCGGCGGCGAGCCACGCAGGGCCTGCAGCAGCCGCGACAGCGGAGCGGCCGTGCTGGCAGCAGTCATGCGGCACCCCGGAGCAACGGGCGGCAAGCGGACGGCAACATCGAGGAACTCCGGGGGGCGGCAGAGCGGGTACGTTATCTAATGCACTGCAACATCGCCAGTGCGACAGGGCTTACTCCTGCACAACGCGCCGTTCTATCCTGAGTGACTGGGGATGGAGAAGGCTGTGAAGGAATTCGACTACATCATCGTCGGCGCCGGCTCGGCCGGCTGCGTGTTGGCCAACCGGCTCAGCGCCGATCCGCAGCGGCGGGTATTGCTGGTCGAGGCCGGGCCACGCGACTGGAATCCCCTCATCCACATGCCGGCGGGCATCGCTCGGCTGGTCAACAATCGCCTGGTCAACTGGAGCTACGACACCGAACCGGAGCCGGCCTTGGGCAACCGCCGGCTGTGGTGGCCGCGCGGCAAGGTGCTCGGCGGCTCCAGCTCGATCAATGCCATGTGCTATGTGCGTGGCGTGCCGGGCGACTACGACCGCTGGGCAGCGGCCGGCGCCAGCGGTTGGAACTGGGACAGCGTGCTGCCATGGTTCCGCCACAGCGAAGGCAATGCGCGTGGTGCCGATGCCCTGCACGGTGCCGATGGCCCGCTGCAGGTGGCCGACCTGCGCCACGTCAATCCGCTCAGCCACGCCTTCGTTGAAGCTGGGCAACAGGCAGGCCATGCACCCAACAACGACTTCAACGGTCCTCGCCACGAAGGTGTCGGCCTCTATCAGGTAACACAGAAGGATGGCGCGCGTTGCTCCTCAGCGGTCGCCTATCTCGCGCCAGTGCGTTCGCGCGCCAATCTGCAGGTGATCACCGGCGCGCTGGTGGAACGCCTGCAGATCGACGCAGGCCGCGTTACTGGCCTGCACCTGCGCGTGGGCGACCAACGTCAGCAATACCACGCGGCCGCGGAAGTACTGCTCAGCGCCGGTGCGATCAACTCCCCACAGCTGCTGATGCTGTCCGGCATCGGCCCGGCCGATGCGCTGCGCGCGCAGGGCATCGGCGTGCAGCTGGACCAACCCGGCGTTGGTGCCAACCTGCAGGACCATCTGGACATCTGCACGCTGTACCGCTGCGTGCCCGGTGTCAGCTACGACCGCGCCAGCGAGATCATGATCGGCTTGAACTACTTCCTGCGCGGCCACCAGGGCGCCGGCACCAGCAATGTGGCCGAAGCCGGTGGCTTCGTTCGTTCGCGCTTCGCGCCGGACGAACGTGCCGACATCCAGTTCCATTTCGTCCCGGCGATGCTGGACAACCACGGCCGCAATCGTTTGCCCGGCGACGGTTACACCCTGCACGCCTGCTACCTGCATCCGCGCAGCCGCGGTCGCATCGGTCTGGCCAGCGCCGATCCGGCCGAACCGGCGCATATCCGGGCCAACTACCTGAGCGATGCCGAAGGCTTTGATCTGAAGATGATGATCGAGGCAGCGCGCCTGAGTCGCGACATCCTGCAGCAGCCGGCATTTGCACCGTGGCGCAAGGCGCCGTTGCTCCCGGCTGATGAGCATCTGGACGACGCTGGGCTGGAAGCCTTCATCCGCGCCAAGGCCGAGACCATCTACCACCCCATCGGTACCTGTCGCATGGGCAACGATGATGCGGCCGTGGTCGATCCGCAGCTGCGGGTGCGCGGCATCGACGGATTGCGGGTGATCGATGCCTCGGTGATGCCGACCCTGGTCAGCGGCAATACCAATGCGCCGACCATCATGATTGCGGAGCGGGCGGCGGGGTTGATGTTGGGGTGATGCCCAATGGTGGTTGCCAGAGAGAAACAAGCAAAGGCAAAAGCCCCCCAACCCGCCCGCCCCCAGGCACCGCCTCCGGTCGTTCATCACGCCGCCTGCCAGTGGCGGACAAACGGCATTCTTCACCCCCTTCGCCTCTGGCGAAAGGGAGGAAGCCAAACTGCTCACGCCACCTGCAGCATCGCTGGCAAGGGGCAATGCAAGGTGGCGCAAATGGTACGCAGCAACTCAGCCTCGGCCACGTTGACGCGCTGGTTGTGGCTCACCGTTGCGGTCACCGCTTCCACCAGCAGTTGCTTGGCCAACGGGTCCATCGAGTCCAATGGCGCCCATACGGCATCCAACGCCAGCACACCGTTCTCCGGCGGCGCATATGGCAGATGATCCTGCGGCAGGATGCGCTGCAGGCCGGCCAGGTAGGCGCGACGTGCAGCCGCTTCGTCGCCGGGGTTGCCGGCGCGCGCCACCACCGACAACAAGATGGCGAACTCGCGCTGTACGCCGGTGGCTTTGCGACGGCCGAAATGCAGGTGACGCGATGGATCCAAGACCGCCTGCACCTGTACCAGCAACAAGCGCGACAGGCAGTATTCGAACAATGAGATGCGCCCGTCCGCATGGGCAAGGGCATCAACGCAGCGCATGAAGGCAGCCAACTGCGGCCTCGGCAAGCTGCGCAGGGTCGGGAACGCCAAGGCCGCCAACGGCAGCCGCAATGCCGGGTGCAGGTCGCTCAGTGAGCCAGCCGCGATGGTCGACACGCTGCTGGCCATCGGCTCCCCCAGTTGCTCGCTCACTGCCGCATGCTGACGCGTGGCAACCGCGGCATCGGCATCCAGCAACATCGCCAACAACAGCGGCTGCGCCGCGCCCCGATCTCCAGCCAACGCACGCAATGGCATTGGCAGGCTGCCAGCAAGCCGCACTGCCTGCTGGTAATCATCATCGGCCGGCGCCGCCACCTGTGCAGCCACCAGCGCCGGATCGACGGACAACTGCTGCATGCCAGGCAACGGCGGCAACACGGCATCCACGCTGTGCGCATCGCGCCCCACCAGACCCAAGGCGCGATCTTCGGCCAATCCATCGGGCGGCGCACTGAACCAGCTGCCACGCAGCGTCTGCAGCTGCTCGGCACGGAAAGATGGTTCCAGGCGCTGGATGCGTTCAACCAGCGGCGGATGGGTAGCAAACCAGCTGGACAATCGCAGGCCTTCGCCAAACAGCATATGGCTGACCTCCTCGGCACCGGCGCGGTCGGCCAGGTGCGAGCCGTCGTCGAGCCCGCCGATCTTCTTCAAGGCACCCGCCAGACCCTGCGTCTGGCGGGTGAACTGTACCGCCGAGGCATCGGCCAGAATTTCGCGCTGGCGCGATACGGCTGCCTTGATCAGCCGCCCGAACAACACGCCGATGCTGCCGATGGCGATGCCAGCCAGGCCGATCAGCATCAATACGAACACCGGCCCGACACTGCGGCCGAAGCGCACGCGGCTGCCGCCGCCCATATGCAGCAACACGCGCTTGCCGATCACACTGAGCATCAAGATGCCGAACAGCACGCCCATCAGGCGGATGTTCAAGCGCATGTCGCCGTTGAGGATATGGCTGAATTCGTGCGCGATGACACCTTGCAGCTCATCGCGGTTGAGCCGCTGCAAGCTGCCGCGGGTAACCGCGATGGCCGCATCGGCAGGCGAATAGCCGGCAGCGAATGCATTGATGCCTGCTTCCTGCTCCAGCACGTACAGGCGCGGCATCGGCACGCCGGAAGCAATGGCAATCTCTTCCACCACATTGCGCAGCCGCCGCAAGGCCGGATCGCGGGTATCGGCGGGCACTTCGCTGCCGCCCATCTGCACGGCCACCACCTCGCCGCCCCCGCGTAGCGAGCTGATCCGGTACAGCGAGGCCAGGCCGATCACCGCCAGCGTCAGCACACTGCCCCACAGCACGCCGCGCATGCTGCCGGTGCCAACCCACACCAGCACATCCACCATCAGCACGATCGCCAGCACTGCCAATGCAAACAGCAGCACCAGCCGCCCGGAGTTACGCCGCGCCTGGGCCTGGTGTTCGAAGAAATTCATCCCGCGCCCCGGTTACGCCTGCGCCCGTTTCAGAACTGCACCTTGGGTGCCTCGCGTACCTGCTCGCGCTTCTCCAGCGGAATATCCAGCAGCGCGGCCGTGGCGAAATTGAACATGTCAGCGAATACATTGGCCGGAAAGGTCTCGCGCCGATTGTTGTAAGCCATCACCGCATCGTTGTACGCCTGCCGTGCGAAGGCGACCTTGTTCTCGGTACTGGAGAGCTCCTCGCTGAGCTGCATCATGTTCTGGTTGGCCTTCAGCTCCGGGTAGGCCTCGGCCACCGCCATCAACCTGCCCAGCACGCCATTCAACTGCCCTTGCGAGGCAGCCAGCTGCGCCATCGCCGCCGGGTCGCCCGGATCGGCCTTGGCCGCGGCCAAACCTGACTGCGCCGCACTGCGCGCAGCGATCACGGCTTCCAGGGTCTGCCGCTCATGGCTCATATAGGCCTTGGCGGTCTCCACCAGGTTCGGAATCAGGTCAAAACGCCGCTGCAGCTGCACGTCGATCTGCGCAAACGCATTCTTATAGGCGTTACGTGACCGCACCAGCCCGTTATAGATCCCTACACCCACCGCCACAACTGCGACAACCACCACAAGAAAGACCAGCAATATCAACGCGATGCCCATTCATTCTCTCCCCGTTTGTGCAATGGTGAAAAGCGGCGCTAGAATCGCCCACAGCAGTAGCTTACAGGCACCGATCACGATGAAAGACACGAGCAAGCGCCGGCACATTCGCCCGGTGGCATCGGGATTGCTGGGGGTGTTGATGCCCTTCGCATTGTCGTCTACCGCGCAGACTCCCACCCACACCAGCCTGCCCGCCGAAGCATCGGCTGCCACGGCGTTGCCGGTGAACCTGGAGAACGCGCCGAACCAATCACCGACGCAGCCGATGCCATACCGCACCGCGCTGCGCCCGGACCAGGTGCAACCGCTGCCGGCCGATTTCAATGTCGCCGCCATCGAGTCACTGGCCGAACAACTGACCTACGGCAACCGCGTTCCAGGCATGGCCATGGCCATCGTCCAGAACGGCCGCGTGCTGTCGGCACGTGGCTATGGCGTTACCGATATCAGCAACCCGCAGGAAGTGGACGCACATACGGTGTTCCGTCTGGCATCACTGTCCAAGGCCTTTGCCGGCACCATGGCCGGCCTGCTGGTCAACGACGGCACCCTGCGCTGGGACAGCAAGGTTACCGACTATGTGCCCGGCTTCCGCCTGTCCACACCCGAAGCAACCGACAAACTGACCGTGGCCGATGTACTCAGCCAACGCGTCGGCCTGACCAGCAATGCCTATGACCGCGACGTCGAGGCCAATGCCGACTATTACTCGCTGACCCAGAAGCTGGCCACCGCGCCGCTCAAGTGCGCACCGGGTGAATGCTATTCCTACCAGAACGTTGCCTTCAGTCTGGTCGGCGATGTCGTGTTTGCGGCCTCGGGCAGCTTCTACGAGCAGGCCGTTGAAAAGCGCATCCTCAAGCCGCTGGGCATGAACGATGCCAGCCTCGGCCTGGCCGGCATCCAGGCCAGCTCGCGCTGGGCGCGCCCGCACGTGCGCAGCCGCAACGGCTGGGTGTCGCTGACGCCCAAGCCCACCTACTATCGCGTCGCACCTGCTGCTGGCGTCAATGCCAGTGCCAGCGACATGGCGCAGTGGCTGCTGGCCCACACCGGCCACCGTCCGGACGTATTGCCGGCACCGTTGCTTGCAACGCTGCATGCGCCCTTGGTGAATACTCCTGGCGAAATGCGTTCGGGCTGGCGCCACCAGCGCCTGGACTCGGCTGGCTACGCACTGGGTTGGCGGGTATTCGATTATTCCGGTCACCAGGTGGTCTTCCATGCCGGTGCGGTGCAGGGCTATCGCGGCCTGGTCGCACTGCTGCCGGAACGTGACCTTGGCATCGCCATCATGTGGAACGGCGAAAGCAGCCTGCCCAGCGGCATGATGCCAACCATCCTCGATCGCGCCATCGGCCTGCCGGCGCAGCGCTGGCTGGACGTGGACACCGACTTTGGCAGCGACAACCTGATGGCCGAGGATGCCGCTCCGGCACGCGGCGGCAAGAAGGGCGCCTCGTCCGATCGCGCGGTGGCATCGCCGCGCTGAGCTGCCTGGCGGTTTCCAGCAGCACCCGAAAGGCGGCCGATGGCCGCCTTTTTCTTTGCTCGGCAGAGGCATTCACCAGCAAACCAACACCACCGGCATAGCCTTTTGCGGGCGCGGCGCCCCCCGCGAAGCTGGTGGTGCTTGAACACCTCGGGGCAGTCCGCTTGCATGGAACCAAAATCGAAGGAACCAGATCTTCCAAGAGAACGCAGAGCCCGCCTGGTCGGATACTGGGTCGGGGTGGCGGGGGGCGCCCCGCGCCCCCCCCCCCCCCCCCCCCCCCCCCCCCCCCCCCCCCCCCCCCCCCCCCCCCCCCCCCCCCCCCCCCCCCCCCCCCCCCCCCCCCCCCCCCCCCCCCCCCCCCCCCCCCC
>NZ_JBRREH010000081.1:0-23029 GCF_056760175.1 Stenotrophomonas sp. STEN021
CAACAGCAGTTTGGGATGGCTGGTGAATTCCTACTGTAGAGCCCCGCCCAGCGCGGCGGGGGGGCGGCCCGGGAAGCCACAGACCCCCAAGGGGCGGCCCAAACCCCCCAACCCAGCGCCCCCGGCGGGGGGGGGGGCCGGGGGGGGGTTGTTTTTGGCCTCCCCCCCCCGCCGGCGGCCGCCCCGGCACTACCTGGGTGGCTATGGTTTTCCTGCCTGGCGCTTGCGTTGCTGGCGGATGTAGGTCATTTCGTTCTCGGCGACCTTATTGCCGGGTTCCAGTGTCAATGACTCTTCGTACGCTGTCTGGGCTGCGTCCAGGTCACCCAGTTCAATCAAGGCATAGCCGGTTCCGCGTAGTGCCAGCGCCTCGGCGTACGCTGCTTCAGGATGGCTGCGGGTCAATGCCAGCGCCTGCTGGTAACTGCTCAGCGCTGCCGACCAGTCTTTGCTCATGTTCAGCGCCGCGCCGCGTTCGGTCAGCGCTTCCGGCTCATAGGGCGCGGTTGCATGCGCCTTGTCCAACCACCGTATTGCCTGCGCCGCATCGCGCAGTTCCACGGCGATGTAGCCCAACTGGATGTAAACGTTGGCGCAGGCGCTGTCCAGCCAGTCGATGGGCTCGCCGTCGCCATGGTCGCGCAGGTAAAGCTCGTATTGCCGCTGGGTGCGGAAGCTCAGAGAACGCCGTCCAGGCGCTGCACGGTAAGCGTCACATTGTCGCGCGGCGTCGAGTAGCAGGGCTTTGGCCTGGGCATGCTCGCCTTTCACATTCAAGGTGCCGGCCTCCTGTACGGAAGCACGCAACTCCTTGCCCAGTGCTGGCTCACCGGGCTGCGAGTAGATCTGTGTGGTGCTGAGCGTGACCGGATCGACGGGTTCGTCGGCGAGTGCGTTGGCGCAGGCCAAAGCCAGGGCAAGACAAGGCAGATAACGCATACGTCCCCCGCGCAGCGATGTGGAGGCCAGCGTAGCCGGAGCCGCGGCGAATCGGTAGGGGGCTCCGCTGCAGGCGCTCAGCCGCGCGGTGCCATTGCCAGGATTGCCAGCTGCTGCTGGGCTTCTTCATTGCCAGCTGCGGCAGCGGCCTGCACCTGGGCCAGGTCCGGGTGTTGCACGACCAGCAGTGGGTACTCGCATTCGGGGCAGGCGTATTCGGTCTGCTCGTCGTGCAGCTCCATTTCCATCTGCCGTGAGCTGCCTTTCCATTCGCAGGCGGGGCAGTGATGCAGCTCTTCGCGCCAGCCGGTCTGGTAGTAGTCGTTGACGGTGATGGTCATGGGCAGGGCCTGGAACAAGGGCGGGCAAGTGTAGCCCGGGTAAGCGGAAGCGCACCCGGGAGTTCTTCGCGGAAAGCCCCGGGTGCGCTGGCGCTTACCCGGGCTACGGTTTCGCAATCAGTGCAGCAGCACCAGCGTGGCCAGGCCGAGGAAGGTGAAGAAACCCATCGAATCGGTGACTGCGGTCAGGAAGATGCCGCTGGCCAACGCCGGGTCGAACCCCAGACGTTTCAACGTCAACGGCACCAGCACGCCGGCGGATGCGGCAAACAGCAGGTTGAAGGTCAGTGCGATGGCGATCACCAGCGACAGCCCTGGCATGTGGAACCACGCCAATACGATCAGGCCGAGCACCGTGCCGAGTACCACGCCGTTGAGCAGGGCCACACGCAGTTCTTTCCACAGCAGAGTGCGGGCGTTGGAGGCGCCCACCTGGCCCAAGGCCAGGCCGCGGATCATCAGTGCCAACACCTGGGTGCCGGCATTGCCGCCCAAGCCGGCGACAATCGGCATCAGCACCGCCAGCGCCACCAGCTTGTCGATGGTGCCTTCGAAATGGCCGACCACGCTGGAGGCGAGGAAGGCGGTGCAAAGGTTCACCGACAGCCACATCAGGCGCCGGCGCATGGCGCGCCAGACCGGGCTGAACAGATCTTCGTCCTCGTCCAGACCGGCCGCACCCAAGGCCTGGTGATCAGCCTGGCCACGGATGATGTCGACCACGTCATCGATGGTGATGCGGCCGATCAGGATGTTGTTGTCGTCCACCACAGGTGCCGAGACCCAGTCATGGTCGGAGAATTGGCGGGCCACTTCGTCGGCACTTTCGCCCACGTCGATGGCCGGCTGTTCGTCGTCGATCAGTCGGTTGATCGGGGTGGTGTCCTCGTGGGTCACCAGCGAGGCCAGTGACAGTCGGCCCAGATACTGGTGGCGGCGACTGACCACGAACAGATGGTCGGTATGGTCGGGCAGCTCGCCACGCAGGCGCAGGTAGCGCAGCACCACGTCGACATTGACGTCGGCGCGCACGGTGACCACGTCCGGGTTCATCAAGCGGCCGGCGGTGTCTTCCGGATAGGACAGCACCTGCTCCAGCCGCTCGCGGTTCTCGCGGTCCATCGACTTGAGGACTTCGTCGATGACGGTGTCGGGCAGGTCCTCGACCAGATCGGCAAGGTCATCGATGTCCAGGTCTTCGACTGCGGCGATGATTTCGTCCGCGTCCATGTCCGCCAGCAGGCTTTCGCGCACGTCTTCACCGACATGCACCAATACCTCGCCGTCGTCCTCGGGATCGACCAGCCCCCACACAACCTCGCGCTTGCCCGGCGGCAGCGATTCCAGCAGGTTGCCGATCTCGGCCGGTGACAAGGTGTTGACCAAGCGACGCACCGGTCCCAACCGGCCGCTGTCCAATGCATCGGAAAGCAGGCGCAGCTGGCGTGCGGTCTTGTCGTGGCGTACGGCTTCGGCCATGCGCAGCTCCCGGTATGGTGATGGCCGCTGTCCGCGGCGGCTGGGCGCCAACGGCGGTGTTTAGCCCGCCATTATCACGTGCGATGCGCGGGCTTGCATATAACCGTTGCTCGCGGAATCAGTTTCCGGCGCTGCCGGTGATCCAGCGTTCGATGCCGCGTCGGTCGCGTGCAGCCAGCAAATGCGGGGCCTGCAGGCGCAGCTCGGCCAGGTTCACTTCGCGAATGGCACGCCTCACTTCCAGCAAAGTTGCCGGGTGCAGACTGAACTCGGTCAGTCCCAGGGCCAGCAGCAGGCCTGTCATGCGCGCGTCACCTGCCATTTCGCCGCAGACTGCCACCGGGGTTTCATGCCGCTGCGCGGTTTCGATCACCTGGTACAGCAACCGTAGTACCGCCGGATGCAGGGGCGAATACAGCTCGGCCACGGCGTCGTTGTTGCGGTCGGCGGCCAGCAGGTATTGGACCAGATCGTTGGTGCCGATCGACAGAAAGTCGACCTGGTCGATGAAGGTCTCCAGTGCGATCGCCGCTGCCGGTACTTCGATCATCGCCCCGACCGGGATGTTTTCGGCCACTTCGTGGCCGTCATTGCGCAGGATCGCGGCGAGCCGTGACAGCCGCCGCCGCACCGCCATGATTTCTTCACGCGTGGTCAGCATCGGCACCAGGATGCGTAGCGGGCCGTAGCCGGAGGCGCGCAGGATCGCCCGCAGCTGGGTGTCGGAGACTTTCGGGCGGGCCAATGACAGGCGTACGCCGCGCAGGCCCAGTGCCGGGTTCTCTTCGCTGCTGAGTACCAGCCCGGTGCGGTCCGCCTTGTCCGCGCCCAGGTCCAGGGTGCGGATGGTGACCGGGCGCCCGCTCATGCCCAGCACGGTGTCGCGGTAAACGTGGAACTGTTCTTCTTCATCAGGCAGCTGGTTGCGCTGCATGAACAGGAATTCGGTACGGTACAGGCCGAGGCCGCGGGCACCCAGCGCATGCGCCTGGGCCACGTCGTCATGCGATTCGGCATTGGCCAGCAGGGTGATTTCCGTGCCATCAAGGGTGCGGGTGGGTTTGGCCCGCAGGCGGCCGAGCTCGCGTTGTTCGCGGGCCAGTTCGCGTTGGCGCAGGCGGTACTGGCGCAGGTCGTCCGGGCCCGGATCAACCACGATCTCACCACTGCCGCCGTCCAGTATCAGCACGTCGCCGTCGCTGACCTTCTGCAGCACCGCACTGGCGGCCACCACCAGTGGCATATGCAGGCTGCGGGCGAGGATGGCGCTGTGTGAGAGCACGCTGCCGGCGCTGCTGACAATGCCGACCACACCCTGCGATTGCAGTTGCGCCAGCTCCGACGGAGCAACGTTCTCGCAGACCAGGATTTCGCCGGCCAGCCCCTTCATGGTGGTGTTACGTTTGTGCAGGAAGGACTGGATGCGGCCGATCACATGATCCAGGTCGTCCATCCGGCTTTTCAGGTAGGCATCTTCCATGCCTTCAAACACCTGGGCCAGGCGGTCACGCTGCACGCGCAGGGCATGGCTGGCGCTGTAACGCTTGCTGCGTACCAGCTCGTCCAGGCCGGTCAGCAGTTCGGGGTCGTCCAGCAGCATGGCATGCAGGTCGAGGAACTCGCCTACCTCGGCTGGCAATGCACCTTGCAGGCGCGTGCGCAACTCGCGCATTTCCTGGCGTGCGGCATCGGTGGCGCGGTGCAACCGTTCCAGTTCGTGTTCGACCGCAGCGGCCGCAACGCGCTTTTCACCAATGTCCTGTACGTGCGGCAGGCGCACGCGGGCACGGCCCAACGCGGTGCCACGGGAAGCGGGCAGACCCAGTAAACGGGTCACCGCTGCCGGCTCCACGCTAGGGCTGCACCAGCGGGCACGGCCTGCAACATCAATTGTCCTCGTCGAAACGGCGCTCGAACAGGGCGGTTACGGCGTCCAGTGCGGCAGCCTCGTCCTCGCCATCCACGCGCACCGTGACCGGTGTGCCTTGCGCGGCGGCCAGCAACATCACGCCCATGATGCTTTTGGCGTTGACCTCGCGGCCCTTGGCCACAAGGGTGGCATTGGAGCGGAAGCCGGACAGCACCTGCACCAGTTTGGCGGTAGCCCGGGCATGCAGCCCCAGCCGGTTGGAAACCATGAGTTCTTTTTCAAGCATCGTCGGTGATGACTCCGTTGCGAGCGCCCGCCGCCGCAGTGGCGGGCAGTTGGTCCAATCCCTGTTCCGGATAGTTCATTACCCGCAGCAACATCGCCAGACTCAATCCCGATACGCGCCGGGTGGGGGTGCCCAGTCGTGCCAGTTTGCCGGCAAGATTGCTCGGGCTGGCACCATACAGATCGGTCAGTATCAACACGCCGCCTTCACCTTCCACCCGCCGCATCGCCGCCGAAGCGGCAGGCAGCAGGGCATCCAGGTCGGCGTCGAACGGCACTTCGAACGCTTCTGTTTTCAGCGGCAATTGCCGCAACAAGGCAGTCGTCACTTCCAGCAGGGAAGTGCCGACACCGGTATGAGTAACTAGGAGAATGCCGCAGGTCATGCCTGAACGTTAACAGGTCAGGGCAAGTCCGCGATAGCGCTTAAAACTGTCTTCTGTGTGCCATTCAGGGCATGCGCGGTGTTGGCACGCGCGCCTTTCAATCCTGCTCGCGGTGGAAGGTGGCCACGTCCTGCCAACCTTGGTCCCGGGCATGCCTGGCCAGCCGTTCGGCCAGATAGACCGAGCGGTGCTTGCCGCCGGTGCAACCAAAGGCCACGGTGACATAGCTGCGGGTCTCGCTGCCCAGCTTGGGCAGCCAGGTGTCGAGCAGTTCCTGCAGTTGGCTGACGTAGCGCACCACGTCGGGCTGGGCATCCAGATAGTCGCGCACTTCACGGTCACGCCCGGTCAATGAGCGCAGTTCCGGGTCCCAATGTGGATTGGGCAGCACCCGTGCATCGAATACGAAGTCGGCCTCGGCCGGCACGCCGCGCTTGTAGGCGAAGGATTCGAACAGCAGCGACAGTTTGCTTTCGTGGCTGAGTGCGAATTCGGTGATTACCCGACGGCGCAGTTGATGCACGTTGAGGCGGGTGGTATCGATGATGGCATCGGCTTCGCGACGCAGCGGCGCGGTCAGCTCGCGCTCGCGCGCAATCGCTTCCGGCAGCGACAGGCCCATATGGCTCAGCGGATGGCGGCGACGGGTATCGGCATAGCGGGCGAGCAAGGTGTCGTCGTCGGCTTCGAAGAACAGCAGGCGTGCCTCGATGCCGTAGTCCAGCGCGGTTTTGCGCCAGGCTGCAAGCTGGCTGAGATCGCTGCGGCCGCGTACATCGATGCCGACCACCAGCCGCTGCGGGCGATTCTCATCGCGCTCGCCGAGCACGCCACGCACGAACTCCGGCAGCAGGTTTACCGGGATATTGTCCGAGCAGTAGTAGTCGAGGTCTTCAAAGGTCTTCAAGGCCACCGACTTACCCGAGCCGGACAAGCCACTGACGATGATCAGTACCGATGCAGGATGTGCACTCATGGACTGCGTTGCTCCAACAGGTTGCTATGGCGGGCGATGAACATTGCCGCCGGGTCGATGCCCTTGGTGCGCAGGATATGCAGGCGGGTGGCAGCCTCGGTCAGCACGGCGAGGTTGCGTCCCGGCATCACTGGCAGGGTGATCAAGGGTACATCCAGATCCAGCACGTGACGCTTGCCGGAATCGCCAGTCAGGCGCTCATAGCCATAGCTGCTGGGTTCGGTCATCGGCTTGGTCAGGTGGACGATGAGGCGAAGGTACTTGTTCTTCTTTACAGACGTGTCACCAAACATCTGACGGACATTCAGCACGCCCAGGCCGCGCACCTCCAGCAGGTCCTGCAGCAGCTCCGGGCAGGTGCCATCGAGCACGTCCGGGGCGATCTGGGTGAATTCGGGGGCATCGTCGGCAACCAGGCGGTGGCCGCGCGACAGCAGTTCCAGTGCCAGCTCGCTCTTGCCTGAACCTGCCTCACCGGTGATCAGCACGCCGATGGAGTAGATTTCCATGAATACGCCATGCAGGATCACCCGCGGCGCCAGCGTGCGGGCCAGGTGGTAGCTGAGGTGGTTGAGCAGCTCATGGCCACGGCGCGGCGACACCCACAACGGGGTCTGCGATTCATCGGCGGCCGAGCGCAGGTCTTCCGGGCAGCCGTGGCTCTTGGTGATCACCAGCGCCAGTGGCCGCGCCTGGATGATGCGCTCGATCACTTCCCAGCGCTGGCGGGCATCCAGCGAATCCAGCCAGGTCAGTTCCTCGGTGCCGAGGATCTGCACTTTGTTGGGATAGATGGTGTTGAGGTAGCCGGCCAGCGAAGGCCGCCGCGAGACGGTATTGCCCGCCTCCAGCTCACGTTGCGCACCGGCATGGCCGGCGACCCAGCGCAGGTCGAGCTTCTCGCGTTGCTGGTCGAACAGTTCCTGGGCGGTGATGCTGGTATTCATCCGCTACGCGCCTGCTGCGGGTTGATGATGATGTCTTTGAGGGCCTGTGCATCGGGGGCGACGCGCAGCGCCTGACGGATGTCGGGGTCGGAGAAGATCTCTGCCAGCTCCGACAACAGCATCAGGTGTTGGTGGGTGTAGTGCGCGGGTACGGCCATCGCGAAGACCAGATCGACCGGTTCGTCGCCGCCGAAATCAACGGGTTGCTGCAGCCGTAGCAGGGCGCCGCGTGGGGCCTGCAAGGTATCCGAACGCCCGTGGGGGATGGCGATGCCGTGGCCAATGGCGGTGCTGCCGACGTTCTCACGTTCGCGCAGGCTTGAAAACAGGCTGTCCGCGCCGGCCTCACGGCAGGCAAGCAGGCGGGAGGCGGCAATCAGGGTGCTGTCTCGATCAGCGGCCGCGAGTACCTGGGTACTCACGGCCGCCATCAGGTCGGTCAACGGCATGTTGGCTTACGGCTGGGTATAAAGATCAGCCATTGTCGCGCAGAGCATGCGATGCGTGGGGAAGATGCTTTTCCTTGTGCTTGATGACCAGTCGGTCGAGCTTGTCGGCCAAGACGTCGATGGCTGCGTACATGGTGGGTTCGGCAGCATCGGCGTGCAGGGTGCGCCCGGGTAGATTCACCGTGGCGACGACGAGGTAGTCAGGCTTGCGGGTGGACAACTGGACGCGGACTTCGCAGTGCTGGTCGAAGTGCCGACCCAGCCGTTCCAGCTTTGTTTCCACGTACTCCTTCAGGGCAGGCGTGACTTCAACTTGCTGGCCATACGTCTCGATACGCATCGGATTCCTCCTGTGGTTCGGGGTTGCCTAATGAACCCTGCGCTGCTCAACGAATGCTTCAGGCGATGCGGACGCGTTCGTGAGAGGCACAGATGTTCATGGCCTCACGATACTTCGCAACGGTGCGGCGCGCCACCGGTATGCCACTTGTTTTGAGCATCTCAGCCAGCTTGGCGTCAGAAAGCGGTTTGCGCGGGTTTTCCGCATCGATCAGATTGCGGATCATCGACTGGATGGCGGTGCTCGATGCCTCGCCACCGCCCTCGGTATCAATGCCCGAGGCGAAGAAGGCGCGCAGCGGCAGGGTGCCACGCGGGGTGCGCACGTACTTGCGGGCGATGGCGCGCGAAATGGTGGATTCGTGCAGGTCCAGTTCGCTGGCGATTTCACGCAGCGTTAGCGGGCGCAGTGCCTGTTCGCCGAATTCCAGGAAGCCGGCCTGGTGATGCAGCAGGCTGTTGACCACACGCAACAGGGTTTCGCCGCGTGCCTGCAGGCTTTTCAGCAACCAGCGTGCTTCCTGCAGCTGCGCGCGCAGATAGCTGGCATCGGCATCGCCACAGCGACGGATCAGTTGTTCGTAGCTTTGATTGATGACCACCTTGGGGCCCGCGTGCCCAGCCAGTGCGCTGCGCCAGATGCCACGTTGGCGCCAGACCACGCAATCGGGCACCACATAGGTGTCCGAGGTCATCTGTCCCAGTTGCTTGCCCGGGCGTGGATCGAGCGAGCGCAGCAGCTGCACGGCTTCTTCCACGTCGGCGACAGGCTGCTTGAGTTCCTGTGCAATGCCGCTGATGCCGGCGCGCGGCAGGCGCTCCAGCGGACCATCGGCGATGCGCCGGGCCAGGGTAAGCGCAGGGGTTTGGCAGGGCAGTACGTCCAGCTGCAGGCCCAGGCACTCACCCAGGCTGCGTGCGCCAACCCCGGCCGGGTCAAAGCGCTGGATCTGGCGTAGTACCGCCACGATCTCGTCTTCGTCGGCGTGGATTTCAGGTAGCAGGGTCTGCGCGATGGCTGACAGGGGTTCGCGCAGATAGCCGTCTTCATCCAAGGCGTCGATCAAGGCCACGCCGATGGCGCGATCACATGGCCCCAGGTGGGTCAGGTGCAGTTGCCACAACAGGTGATCGGCGAGGGTGTCGCCATCTTCGGCCTGTTCGCGTTCGTCGCCTTCGTCGCCATCGAAGGAGCCGGAACGAGCACTGCTCCAGTCCTCATCGCCGCCATCCCAGTCTTCGCCATCGGCGTTGATCTCGCCCTGTGCGGGATCGATGGGGGCATCATCGTTGGCGCTGCTTGCGGGAGCGTCGTCGCCGTCAGTGCCTTCGGAATTCTCGGCCCATTCCAGCAATGGATTGGTTTCCACCGCCTCGGTCAGTTCAAGTTCGAGCTCGGTGCTGGACATCTGCAGAAGACGGATGGCCTGACGCAACTGCGGCGTCATGACCAGGTTCTGTCCCATCGATGTCTGCAGCCGAGCTTTCATGCCTGATCCGTTCGGGAAGGGGCCCGACGTGGCGCTGCGACTCAGAGGGTGAAAGCGTCCCCGAGATAGACACGGCGCACGTCGGTATTGGCCAGCAGATCTTCCGGTGCCCCCTGCGCCAGTACGCTGCCTTCAGCGAGGATATACGCCCGGTCGCAGATTCCCAAGGTTTCGCGCACATTGTGATCGGTGATCAACACACCAATGCCACGTTGCTTGAGGTGGGTCACGATGCGCTGGATCTCGCCAACCGAGATCGGGTCGACGCCGGCAAACGGTTCGTCGAGCAGGATCAGGCGCGGCCTCGCGGCCAACGCGCGGGCGATTTCGCAGCGGCGGCGTTCGCCGCCGGAGAGGCTGGCACCGGTCTGGTCAGCCACATGGCTGATCTGCAGTTCGTCCAGCAGTGAGGACAGTTCGCGCTCGCGGCCTGCGTTGTCCAGGTCTTCGCGCAACTCCAGCACCAGGCGGATGTTGTCGGCCACGCTGAGCTTGCGGAACACCGAAGGTTCCTGCGGCAGGTAGCCGACACCGAGCTTGGCGCGCTCGTACATCGGCTCGGAGGTGATGTCCTTGCCATCGAGCACGATGCTGCCGGCATCGGCGGCGACCAGGCCGACGATCATGTAGAAGCAGGTGGTCTTGCCGGCACCGTTGGGACCGAGCACGCCGACCACTTCGCCGGCATCCAGGGTCAGCCCGAAGTCCTTGACGACTTCGCGGTTCTTGTAGCGCTTGCGCAGGCCTTGGGCAACGAGCATTACTTGGCCTCTCCCGCCGCTGCCGGCGCCTTGTTCTTGGGCTGGATCACGGTGCGCACGCGGGTGCCGTCGCCACCGCTCTGCATCGCGCCGCTGCGGGTGTTGTAGACCATGCGCTGGCCGGCATTGGTGCCGCGCTCGGACTCAACCTTGTAGTTGCCGGTCAGGATGATGACTTCGCTGTTGATGTTGTAGTCCATGTTGTCGGCACGGGCGTTCATCCAGGTGTTGTCATCCATCTGCTGCTTCAGCGTGGCTTGCTTGCCGGTGAGGATCACGCGCTCGGTTTCGCCGTTCTTGCGGATCACATCGGCGGTATCGGCATGGATCTCCATCGAGCCCTGGGTAATGATCACGTTGCCGCTGAACTGGCACTTGCCGTTGTCGCTGAAGTTGCAGTCATTGTTGTTGGAATCGATGGTCATCGGCTGGTTGCGATCCGATGCCTTGGACCACGCCAGGCCGGGTGCGAGCAGGGCGGCGAGCAGCGTGATCGACGCGAGCTTAGCGGGCAGCTTTGGGTTCATAGCGGGTCTTGACCTGGGAAAGGAGTGAATACTGCTGGGATTTGAGGTTGGCACGGAAGCCGACACCGGTCTGCGACAGGCCCGGTCGGGTCAGCGTCACTTGTCCATCGGTGCGCGCGAGATTCTGCTCGGCGAACACATCCAACGCGTCGGTACGGAACGTGGTTGGCGGGGTCTTGCCATCGGCGGGGCTGTCGCCAGCAACGCTGCCACGCAGGCGCAGTTCCTCACCCTTGGGGCTGACCCAGCCGGTATCGGCGCTCAGCCGCCAATGTTGCCCGGCCGCGTCGGGCAACAGGAACAGTGGCTTGGTTATGGTGGACGTCTGGTCGGCACGAATGCGCACCATTGACGGTGCACGCAGGGTCATCGATTCCTTGCCTTGTTTGTCCAGGGCGACGATCTCGAAGTCGGTCAGGGTGAAGTCGGTGCTGCCTGCTTCAATAGCGGTAGGCGCCGTGTTGGCGCGGTTGCGCCAAGCCGACCAGCCGCTGAGCAGGGCGGCCAGCAATAGGCCAAGACCAAGAACCGAACGCCAGGTCATCAGGAGAACCTCGCCAGGACTGCATCCAGCTTGCCCTGCGCGGCCAGCAACACGTCACATAGTTCGCGCGCTGCGCCACGCCCGCCTTGGGCGCGGGTCTGCCAATGCACGCGCTCGGCGATCCAGGGATGCGCATCGGCCGGGGCCACTGCAAGGCCGACCGCGCCCAGCGGCGCGAGGTCGGGCAGGTCGTCGCCCATGAAGGCGACCTGGTCCAGGCCGATGCCATGTTGCTCGCACAATGCACGCACGCTGGCGAGCTTGTCGCCGACTGCGATCTGGGTGTCGATGCCCAGATCGGCACCGCGCCGCTGCGCCGAGAGGCTGTTGCGGGCGGTGATCAGCACCGGATGGATGCCGTGCTGCTGCAGCAGCTTCAGGCCCAGACCGTCCTGCACGTAATACGCCTTGCTTTCGTTGCCGGCGTGGTCGTAGAACAGGCGGCCGTCGGTCAGGGTGCCGTCCACGTCAAAGCAGGCCAGGCGGATGCTGCTGGCGGTGGCGTGCAGATTGGCGGGGAAAAGCGCTAGCGGCGAGTAAGGCATTGGCAGGCAGTATCCGTTGCGGCAGGTCGGGTGTTGGTCCGAGGTCGTTGATTGTGCGGGGTTTAGACGACTTTTGCCCGCAACAGGTCATGAATGTTCAGGGCGCCGACGGGGTGATTGTCGCCATCTACCACGATCAAGCCATTGATCTTGTGGGTTTCCAGCAGTCGCGCGGCTTCTGCGGCCAGTTGGTCGGCACCGATGGTGCGCGGGTTGCGGGTCATCACCTGGGCGATGCTGGCGGTGCGCACGTCCAGATCGGTGTCCAGCGCGCGGCGCAGGTCGCCGTCGGTGAACAGGCCGACCAGCCTGCCCTGGGCATCGACCACGGCGGTCATGCCCAGTCGCTTGCGGCTCATTTCCATCAAGGCCTGGCTGAGGCTGGCGTCATCACTGACGCAGGGCAGGTCGTCGCCGGCATGCATCACATCGGTGATATGCAGCAGCAGGCGCCGGCCCAGGCTGCCGGCCGGGTGTGAGCGGGCAAAGTCGTCGGCGGTGAAGCCGCGCGCGTCCAGCAGGGCCACCGCCAGCGCATCGCCCATCGCCAGCGAGGCGGTGGTGCTGGAGGTCGGGGCCAGGGCCAGCGGACAGGCTTCGTGATCCACGTTGACGTCCAGATGCACGTCGGCAGCCAAGGCCAGGCTCGACTGCGGCCGGCCGGTCATGGAAATCAACGGATTGCCCTGACGCTTGAAGACCGGCAGCAGGGTCAGTACTTCGTCCGATTCGCCGGAATAGGAAAGCGCCAATACCACGTCATCTTCGGTGATCATGCCCAGATCGCCGTGCCCAGCTTCGCCCGGGTGCACATAGAACGAGGGCGTGCCGGTCGAGGCCAGGGTGGCGGCGATCTTGCGCGCGATATGCCCGGACTTGCCCATGCCGGTGGTGACAACGCGGCCGCGCGAGGCCAGTACCAGCCTGCAGGCGGCGGCGAATGCCGCGCCGATGCGACCGCCTACCCGGTCCAGTTCGTCGCGCTCGATCTCGAACACGCGGTGACCACTGGCCACCAGATCGGCGTCGCGCAATGTAGCCAGGGAAAGCGGGGAAGCAGCCATACGGATGCCACTCGGAGAGTAGAATGGGGGTTCATTTTATTAGGAAAGCGCTTTGGACGCCGAGACCATCCGAAATCTGATCGAAGCCGGCCTGCCGGGCGCCCGCGCCGACGTGCAGGGCGAGGACGGGGTGCACTTCGAGGCCACGGTGGTCTGTGAGGCATTTGCCGGCAAGATGCCGTTGGCGCGCCACCGCATGGTGTATGCGACGCTGGGTGACTTGATGGGCGGTGCGATCCATGCGCTGGCACTGAAAACCATTACCCCGGGTGAAGCCGGCTGAGCCGGCGCACTCTCTATCTCCTTATACCGGCCTTAAATCCATGGCAAAAATCGTAGTCACCGGCGGCAATGCGCTGAACGGTGAGGTTCATATCTCCGGCGCCAAGAACGCCGTCCTGCCAATCCTGTGCGCCACCTTGCTGGCCGATGCGCCGGTGGAAATCACCAACGTGCCGCATCTGCACGACGTGATCACCACCGTGAAGCTGCTCGGTGAGCTGGGTGCCAAGGTCACCATCGACCAAGGCACGTTGTCGCGCGGCAGCGCGGTGGTGGTGGATCCGCGCACCGTCAATCAACACGTGGCACCGTATGAGCTGGTCAAGACCATGCGCGCCTCGATCCTGGTGCTGGGTCCGTTGCTGGCCAAGTTCGGCAAGGCCGAAGTGTCGCTGCCGGGCGGTTGCGCCATCGGCTCGCGCCCGGTTGACCAGCACATCAAGGGCCTGCAGGCGCTGGGCGCGGAGATCACCGTCGAGAACGGCTTCATCAAGGCCCACGTCGACGGGCGCCTGAAGGGCGGTCGCTATACCTTCGACATGGTCAGCGTCACCGGCACCGAGAACGTGCTGATGGCTGCCGTGCTGGCCGAAGGCACCACGGTGCTGGAGAACGCCGCGATGGAGCCCGAAGTGGCCGATCTGGCGCATTGCCTGATCGCACTGGGCGCGAAGATTGAAGGCATCGGCACCGCGCGCCTGGTTGTGGAAGGCGTCGAGCGCCTGCACGGGGGCCGCCACGCAGTGTTGCCCGATCGCATCGAGACCGGCACTTTCCTGGTGGCGGCGGCGATGAGCGGTGGTCGTGTCACGGTGCGCAATGCGCGCCCGGACACGATGGACGCAGTGCTGCACAAGCTGACCGAAGCCGGTGCTGAAATCAGCACCACCGAGGACAGCATCACCCTGGACATGCACGGCAAGCGGCCCAAGGCGGTGAACATCACCACCGCACCGCACCCGGCATTCCCGACCGACATGCAGGCACAGTTCATGGCCATGAACTGTGTGGCCGAGGGTGTAGGCGTGATCAAGGAAACCATCTTTGAAAACCGCTTCATGCATGTCAACGAGCTGCTGCGCCTGGGCGCCGACATCCAGATCGAAGGCCATACCGCGATCATCCGTGGTGTTGAAAGGCTCAGCGGCGCGCCGGTGATGGCGACCGATCTGCGCGCCTCGGCCTGTTTGATCCTGGCCGGTCTGGTGGCTGCTGACGAGACCAGCATCGACCGCATCTACCACCTTGACCGTGGCTACGAAAACATTGAGGAAAAGCTCAGTGGGCTCGGTGCCAACGTGCGGCGGATCGCATGATCCTCAAGGGCCGGTTCACCCCGCGTCGCAAGGCCCTGCTGGCCTTGGTGCTGCTGGCCCTGGCCTGGTTGGGCTGGGGTTGGTACAGCGGCGTGGCCATTACCCAGGGCGTTGAAAAGGAACAGATGGACTGGAATGGCGATGGCCAGGTCAGTCGCGACGAGTTCCTGCAGGCCTTCTATGCGGTGCAGGTGAAGGACAGCGAAGAAGGTGATCGCCATTGCCGCAGCTTCATCTGGCGCAAAAGTGGCGAAGAGTTTCGTCGCGATTGCCGCACGGTGTTCAAGAAAGACGCCTCCAAGTAACGGATCAGCGCTGCAGCATTGCGGCGCCTCTTGCTACCAGCGAGCAAGCCCGGGCAAGTGCGGCGTACCAGGGTTGATGTGGCTCAGGCGAGGCGAGTTCCCCGCTTGAGCCCTGCCGTTACCTGTTGCAACGGTTGCCCAGGCCCCGGGTTGACTGTCGCTTGCCCGGGCAACGCCTGGCTGTTGTTGCGCGCTGCGCTCAGCGCGACCAGGAATTCATCTGCAGGCTGATCGTGGTGGCGCCGTTCTCGCGCTGGACCATGCGCACCGGTGCCGGAATTCCGGCCACGATCCAGGCGATCGTCTGCTTTTCAGCGCCGCCCTGGGCAACCTTGGTGGCGTCGTAGTTGCGGCCACCGATGGTGACCTGCTCGCGGCCGATCACCCGGTAGTTCATCGGCCGCGCACGCCCGTTTTCGACCATGCGATAGGACAGGGGGCGCCCGGCGGGCACGTCGCGTGCCAATGCCAGGTTGATCAGCAGGGCGTCCATGTCGCCATTCTGCAGGGCCACCGGGCCGGCGCGGGTGGGTTTGACGTCGCCGCTCCATCGCGCCTGGCCGGCGGCCCAGTTGTAGCTGGTAATGACGCCGCGCTGGACCGAGGCATAACTGGTCCGGTCGCTGCCGCCCAGTGGCCGGTACTGTGTTCCCATGTCTTGGAACACAGTGGCCTGGCTCAGCTTGGCGAGCATGTGATCCAAGGTGAGCAGGTACATCCAGGAACCATTGCGGGCCGGGGTAACGGTCATTCGCGCGGTTGCGCTGAGACCCTTGTAGCTGGCGGTGTAGCGGCCATCGAAACGCTGTACGGCGGCATCCGCTGTGGGGGCCAGGGATACAAACAGGGCAGCTGCAAGCGGGAGCAGGGCGAATTTACGAACTTGGGTCACTGTGGCTCATCCATGAAAACGCCCGGCATCAGGCCGGGCGCGTCGGAGTAGGGTTGGTTGGTCAGTTGATCGAGCGGATGGTCAGGTCCAGTGCGTCCTGGCCGTTCTCGCGTTGCAGCAGGCGTGCCGGTACCGGCATGCCGGGGACGATCCAGGCGATCTGTTCCTTGTTGCCGTCCACGCGCGACACCTTGGTGGCTTCCTGCTGCTTGCCGCCGATGGTCAGGTTCTCCTTGCCTATCACCCGGTAGGTCATGGGCTTGATGCGGCCATCGTCAACCATGCGATAGGTCAGTGGCTTGCCAGCGGTGACATCGCGGGCAATGGCCAGATTGATCAGCAGTGCATCCATGTCGCCACTCTGCAGGCGGATCGGCCCGCTGCGCTCGGGCTTCACGTCGCCGGTCCAGGTGGCCTGGCCGCTGGTCCAGTCATAGCGTGCATCCACCTGCTTGCGCTTGATCAGTACCACCGAGCGATCATGGCTGCTGAGCGGACGCAGTTTGCCGCCCTGTTCGTCGAACACGGTGGCCTGGCTCAGTTCCGCCATCGGGTTCTTGATCTGCAGGCTGTAGCGCCATTGGTTGTTGCCGGCAGGAGTTACCGACATCACGCCATTGGCCTGCATGCCCATGTAGCTGGCCTGGTAATTGGCGGTGAATGGCTCGAATGCCAACGCCGGCAGGCTGGCCGCGACCAGGGCGGCGGCAACGAGGTAACGCAGGGGGCGGTGGGAAAGCTTCATGCTCAGGCTCCTTGGTATTCGATCAAGCGCAGGTCGATTTCGTCCTGCCCATCTTTGCGTTGCAGAATGCGAACCGGGGTGGGTACGCCGTTGGCAATCCACAGGATGGTTTCATCATTGCCGCCGTTGGTGCGGTAAACCCGCAAGGCGTCATAGCTGAGATCACCCACCTGCACGTTTTCAGTGGTGTCGGCGGCGCGGTATTCGTACTGGCGCACCCGGCCGACATCGACGAAACGGTACTGCAGCGCCTGTCCGGGCCGTGCATCGCGCATCAGCGACAGGTTCAGCACCAGGGCGCTCTGGTCGCCGCGCTGCAGGGTGATGGGGCGTTGCCGTTCGTCCTTCAGGTCACCCTGCCATTGTGCGGTACCGGCCTGCCAGTTGTAGACGCCGGTCACTTTCTTGCTCATGAACAGGGCTTTTTTGACCGTGCTCTGGCTCAGCGGCGTGTAGACGCTGCCTTCGTTGTTGAACACGTTGCTCTGTTCGATGTTCAGCCCGAGGATGCTGGCAAAGCCGCGCTTGCCGCGCACGGCCATGTCCACCCGCCACTGGCTGTCGTTGTTGTGGACCACGCGCATGGTGGCATCACCGGCTTCCTTGCCCTTGTAGAACGCCTGGTAGGTAGCGACGAAGGGCTCCAGTGCCGGTGGGGTCCACTCCAATGCCGGCGGTGCCAAGGTAACCGGTGCCTGCGCCGGAGCAGCCGCAGCTGAGGGCGTTTGCTGGGCGTGGCTGACGGCCGATACCAGCAGTGCGGTCAAAACCAATGGTTTGAAATGCGCTATGGCCATGTGAGGACGAGGGCAGGGATAAGGGGAGATCTTGCCAAACCACACATCAGCAGCCTGTGTGGATCAGCGGCGGAGGGTTCCGGCGGAATCTAGGCGCAATGGACTAAACACAGACTGACCGTCGTAGTGGACCGCTCCGTCCTGTTCAGCAAGTCGGCCGGCGACCAGCAACTGTACGCTGGCCAGCAGTAGCGGATGTTCGACCGCCAGCACGCGTTTTGCCAGGTTTTCAGCGGTGTCGTCGTTCAGTACCGGGACCCGTGCCTGGGCGATGACCGCGCCGGCATCCAGTTCCGGTACGACGAAATGCACGCTGGCACCGTGCTCGGCATCGCCGGCCTCGATGGCGCGGGCATGGGTGTGCAGCCCCTTGTGCAAAGGCAGCAGCGAAGGGTGGATGTTCACCAGGCGGCCGCTGAAGCGCTGCACGAAGCCCGCGCCGAGGATGCGCATATAGCCGGCGCAGATGATCCAGTCCGGTTGGCTTGCGGCCACCGCGTCGGCAAGCGCGGCATCAAACGCCTCGCGGTCAGCGTAATCCCTGGGTGAGCGCGCCCAGCGCAGCGCCGGCGGCACTTTGTCCAATGCGGCGGCGCCGGGCTTGTCGGAGAACACGCCGACGATCTGCGCATCCAGCTGAGCGGCGGCTATCGCCTCCTGCAGGCATTGCAGGTTGCTGCCGCGCCCGGAGGCAAGCACGGCGAGACGGGGCAGGGGGCTCATGCGTGCGATTTCCGCAGCAACGGCCATACCGCCAGGCTGCCGAGGGTGGCCAGCAACATGTCCGCGTGCGCATCCCAAATGTCGCCCTGCTGGCCGTTATAGGCCTCGGCGGCTTCAGGCGATAGCGCCAGGGCGATGCCCCATTCCAGCCATTCGTAGGCCAGGCTGGTACACATGACGGTCATCACCGCCAGCGTGAAGGCCTGACCAAGGCGCAGCGCCGGCCAGCCATGGCGGGCCAGTTGGGTCAGTGCCGGGGTGAAACAGATGCCGTACAGCAGGTGGATCAGCCGGTCGAAATGATTGCGCTCCCAGCCGAAGGCGGCGTTCGGCGACCAGCCAAACAGGGCCTGCGCCCATTGTTCATAGGGAATGTTGGAGTACAGCCAGCGGGCGCCAATGCTGTGCAGGAGGATGAAGCCACAGATCGCTGCGAAGGCGCCGCTGCCCAAGGGCCAGCGGCGGTCCACCCACCACAGCGCCAGCAGGCCGAGTACGGTCAGCGAGCTGTGCAGGGCCTGTTCCACAGGCCATAGCGGTTTGATCCAGGTAAGCGCGAAAACAACAAGCGCGCCGATGAAGGCGGCCTTCTTGGCGGCTGTCATGTAGGCGTTGGCTCAGCCGATGTGGACGCGTTCAGCGCCGTTATCAGCCACCACTTCACCAATCTGCCAATGCGCCAGCTCCAGCGTATCCAGTGTGGCGTTGATGGCGGCGACCTGGTTGGCCGGTACCAGCAGCACGAAACCGATGCCGCAGTTGAAGGTGCGCCACATCTCGCTGTCGGCCACATTGCCTTCGCGCTGCAGCCACTGGAACACCGGCGGCAGCGGCCAGCTGCTGGCGTCGATGGTCAGGCCCAGGCCTTCCGGCACCACGCGGATGATGTTTTCGGTCAGGCCACCGCCGGTGACATGGGCCATGCCGTGCACGGCTGCGCCATGGGTCTTGAGCAGCGACAGGATCGGCTTGACGTACAGGCGGGTCGGCGCCATCAGCGCATCGACCAGTTTGACGCCGTTTTCCAACACCAGCTCGGCCGGGCTGCCGGCACGTTCATAGATGCGGCGCACCAGCGAATAACCGTTGGAGTGCGGGCCGGAGGAGGCAATGCCGATCAGCACGTCGCCGAGGGCAACGGCCGCGCCGTCCTTCAGTTCACTCTTTTCGACACCGGCGACGGTGAAGCCGGCCAGGTCGTACTCGCCCGGGGCGTACATGTCGGGCATTTCGGCGGTTTCGCCGCCGATCAGCGCGCAACCGGCCTCGGTGCAGCCATTGGCAATGCCGCCGACCACGGCCGCAGCGGTGTCGATGTCCAGCTTGCCGGTGGCGAAATAATCCAGGAAGAACAAGGGCTCAGCGCCCTGTACCAGCACGTCGTTGACGCACATGGCGACCAGGTCGATGCCGATCGTGTCGTGGCGGCCGAGCTGTTGTGCCAGCTTCAGCTTGGTGCCGACGCCGTCGGTACCGGACACCAGTACCGGCTCGCGGTACTTGTTGGAGAGGTCGAACAGGGCACCAAAGCCACCCAGTCCGCCCATCACCTCCGGGCGGAAGCTGCGCTTTACCAGCGGCTTGATACGCTCTACCAGTTCGTTGCCCGCGTCGATGTCGACACCGGCGTCACGGTAGGTCAGGGGAGAGTTGGCAGAGGTCGAGGGGCTGGTCACTGGCGGCTGCACTGGCGGGGTGAACGGTCGATTTTAACAGGCCACGTTGGCGTGAAGGCCCCATTCGGGCAACAATTCCCTCCGGAATCGTCGAGCAATGGAAATTTCAATGCGCCGCAGCCTGGTCACAATCCTGTTTCTGGCGCTCTGCCTGCCTGTTTCACTGGTGCAGGCGCAGTCGTCCGGCATGCGTACCGAAGGGGACGTGGCTGGCGCCAGCAGTGCCTATGAGGCCGAGGTGCCGGTCAACAGCCAAAGCGAGGCCGATCGCAACGGCGGACTGGCGCGCGCGCTGGGCGCAGTGCTGGCCAAGCTGTCCGGCGACCGCAGTGCACTGGCGCGACCAGGCGTTGCGCAGGCCCTGCGCAGCGCCAAGGACATGGTCGAAAGTTATGACTACCGGCAGGACCAAAGCGTCAGCGCCAGTGGCGCGCCGAGCTTCCGCACCATGTTGGTGGCACGCTTCCGCCAGGATGACGTCGACGGGCTGGTGGCGGCGCTGGGCTTGCCGGTGTGGCCGCAGCCGCGCCCCAAGCCGGTGGTCTGGCTGGCCATTGATGATGGCAGCGGCCCACGTCTGGTCGGTGTGCCGCAGTCCAATGCGGCGCGGCCATTGCTGGACCGCGCGGTTGAACGTGGCTTCAAGCTCGGTCTGCCCGCGGGCGGCGCGGCCGAGCAGGCGCTGGTTGGGGCGATCTGGCGTCAGGATACCGCTGCGGTAGCGCGGGCATCGTCACGCTATTCGCCGCCGATGCAGCTGATCGGCAAGTTGTACCGTGGCAAGGGCGGTGGCTGGGTTGCCGACTGGGTGTTTGTCGACAACGGGCGTGAGCTGTCCAAATGGACCAGCAACGACGCCGACGCGCGGCGCGCAATGATGGCCGGTGCCGATGGCGCCGCTGATGCGCTGGTGCGGCGTTATGCCAAGGCTCCGGTCGGTGGTGCTCCTGGCATTTACCGGATCGTGGTCAGCGGCATCCGCAGCGCGGATGACTATCTGCGCCTGGCGGCCACCTTGCAGAGCGTGGCGGTGGTGAAGGCGATCACGCCAATCCAGGCCTCTGGCGACCGCCTGGAACTGGATGTCGAGTTGATGAGCGGTCTGCCCGGCTTCAACCGCATGCTGGGGCGCGATGCCGCCTTGCAGCCGGTGGGCGCGGTGGACGAAGGTGATGCGGACGCATCGACGGATCAGAACAGCGGCAGCCGCCGCGCGGAGTACCGCATTCGATGAGTACTGATACAGCGGAAATGGAAATCGCGCTGTTCCTGCGCCGGCTCAAGTGGGTGGTGTTGAGCGCCTTCGGGCTGTGGGTGATGTGGCTGCTGGCACCGGTGCTGACCCCGTTCGTGGTCGCCTTGATGCTGGCGTGGCTGGGCGACCCGCTGGTTGACCGGCTGGAAGCCCGGGGCCGCTCGCGCAACACCGCGGTGGTGCTGGTATTCGTGTTGATGATTCTGCTGCTGGCCTTGGCGTTGCTGATCCTGGTGCCCTTGATCCAACGCCAGATCATTACCCTGGTTGCTGCCCTGCCCCAAGGACAGGACTGGCTGATGAACACCGCGATCCCGTGGCTCGAGCAGAAAACCGGCCTGGAAATCATGGCCTGGCTCGACCCCGGCCGTCTTTTCGAGTGGGTGCGCAGCCATTGGCAGCAGGCTGGCGGGGTTGCGACCACCTTCTTTGGCTACGTGTCGCGCTCGGGTTTTGCGATGGTGGCCTGGGTGATCAACCTGGCCTTGTTGCCGATCCTGGCCTATTACTTCCTGCGCGACTGGGACAAGTTGGTCGAGCGGGTTGCATCGATGATCCCGCGTAACCATATCGAAGTGGTTACGCGTCTGGCGCGTGAGTCCAATGACGTGCTGGGTGCCTTCATCCGCGGCCAGATCGTGGTGATGATTGCCTTGGGTGTGGTGTACGCGGCAGGGTTGAGCCTGGTCGGTTTGAACCTGGGCCTGTTGATCGGCCTGATTGCCGGCTTGATCAGCTTCATCCCCTATCTGGGGGCGACCACCGGTGTGGTGATGGCAGTGCTGGCGGCACTGGTGCAGTCGCAGGGTGTTGACCTGCAGTTGCTGGTGTTGGTGGGCGTGGTCTTCACTGTCGGCCAGTTGCTGGAAAGCTATGTGCTGACGCCGCGCATCGTCGGTGACAAAATTGGCCTGCACCCGGTCGCGGTTATTTTTGCGGTGATGGCAGGTGGCCAGTTGTTTGGCTTCCTGGGAATGCTGTTGGCCTTGCCAGCGGCGGCGGTGATCAACGTCCTGTTGCGCTATGCGCACCAGCGTTATCGCCAAAGTGAGTTGTATGCCGGCCATGGGCCGACGATTGTGTTGGACCCGCGCAGCATTCAGGTGCCGGCGGATCTGAGCATCGTGTCGAAGGATGTAGAACCTAAGTGAGTGTGCCGCAGTTACCGCTGGCCTTGCGTTACCCGCCAGACCAGCGCTTTGAAACGTTCATCGGTGCGCCGGAAGGTGCGCTGCCGCAGTTGCGCGCCGTTGCCAATGGCAGCAGCCAGGATTGGATCTATCTGGTGGGTGCCGGTGCTACCGGCAAGACGCACCTGGCCTTGGCCACCTGCGCCGCTGCATTGCAGGCCGGGCGCCGACCGGCCTACCTGCCATTGCAGGCCGCAGGCACGCGCCTGCAGGACGCCTTGGAAGCGCTGGAGGGGCACGACGTACTGGCGCTGGATGGGCTGGAATATGTTGCCGGCCGGCGCGAGCAGGAAATCACCCTGTTCGAGTTCCACAACCGCGCGCGCGCTGCCGATGTGACCGTGATCTATACCTCGCGGCTGCCGCCGGATGGATTGGGGTTGGTGTTGCCGGACCTGCGCTCACGTCTGTCGCAGTGCAGCCGCATCACCCTGGAGCCGCTGGATGCCGAAGGCCGTGGCGCAGTGCTGCGCGAACGTTCGGTGCGGCGTGGGTTGGTGATGGATGAGGCGACGCTGGACTGGTTGCTGACCCGCACCGGCCGTGACCTGAGCGGACTGGTGACCTTGCTGGAGCGGCTGGACCGCGAATCGCTGGCGGCAAAGAAGCGGATCACCGTGCCGTTCCTGAAGCGGGTGCTGGAGAACGGGCCGGGCTGATCGGCATTCTGATTTTTGTGGGAGCGGCGTGAGCCGCGAAGCAGATGTCTTGTCTGCAAGAAAAATGCCTGCGATTGCAGGCATTTTTGTATCTGACACCTCAGTTGCTTCGCGGTTCATACCGCTCCCACAAACGGTTGGCTGACGCGGCTTTTGTAGGAGCGGCGTAAGCCGCGAAGCAAGTGAAGACTCAGATACACAGATGCCTGCAATTGCAGGCATCTTCGTTTACGGACGCGACACCGGC
>NZ_JBRREH010000082.1:0-22638 GCF_056760175.1 Stenotrophomonas sp. STEN021
CGCGGCTGGGGGGTTGCTGGGGTGGGGGTGCGCGGGGGCCCCTCGTCGGCCCGGCCTGCCCCCCGCGCCCCCCCCCCCCCCCCCCCCCCCCCCCCCACTACGGTGTTGGTTGGATTGCCGGCTTCGCGGCTTACGCCGCTCCTACAAATGCCGCCGGCTCACGCGTCCAAGCCCAATTCCCTGCACTCACGCGCATACCAGCGCGGCGCATCATCGATCGGCTGGAATACGTGGCTGCGCTCCATCACGCGCTGGTAGACGTGCACCGAGATCGCGATCCGCTCGGTGTCGCTGTTGCGCAGCGTATGGAATTCATCCGGCGGAATCAGGTTGCCCGCGCTGCCCTTGCAGCCGTGCAGGCACTCGCGTGGCGCGAACTGGTAACGCTCACCATCGCGCTCCAGCATCCGGTACGGGGTGATCTCCAATGTGCCCTGCCATACGCCCTCCACGCACCACAGGCCATCGTGGTCATGCAGCGGCGTGCCCTGCCCTGGCCCCCAGGTCATGGCGATGATGCTGTAGCCATGCTCCGGGCTGCGGTAGATCTCGCGGCGTGCGTAGTGGTCATGTACCGGGGCGTGTACGCAGGCCGGCAGCACGATCTGCGGATCGCGGATGGCGCGTTCCAGCACAGCCTGCACCTGGGCGACCGTGCTGTGGGTATCGCTGGCCTGCAAGGCGGCGTCGATACCGTCCAGCAGGCGTTGGCGACCAGCGAATTCGGGATGCGGCGATTGCAATGTCATCACCGCAGTCTAGGCAAGGCAGGTAAAGATTCCGTTGAAACTATCTGCCGACCAGCTCAGAAGGTGCCGCGCTGGATGAAGGGCGCCTGCTGATAAAGCCGACGTTCGCCGCCGCGCGGGTCGTCCATCTGCCGGCTTTGTGTGTCGAACAGCATCGTTTGTCGGCGTTCCAGATCGTATTGCTGCCAGTGTGGCAGGCCGGCATGATTGGGATCGCCATGCCGCGCGAACGCCAGCAAGGTATCGCTCATCGTGTCCGCCAACTGCTGCATCGCCGCACTGCTGCCGGTGCGGGAACCCGGCTGAGCGTTGTTGTGGAACACCAGCGGGATGTCCAGGGTGTGGAAGGCACGCAACCTGGCGGCATCGCCATCACGGTCATAGCCATCCAGCTGATACGCCCAGGTCGGTGCGCCCTGGCGCGCACGTGCCTCCAGTTCTTCCACTGCACCGCGCCAGGAGCGACCGGCGGTGGTGGCGGCGAAGAACACGTCCGACGGTGTGTACTGCGGATACAGGCGGCGGTACTCGGCAATCACCACCGATGGCAGCAGGTCCACGTATTGCTGGGCTTCGAGCTTGGCCGGTAATTCCTCCCAGCTCAGCTCGAAATTCTTCGGATCGTTTCCGAGGAAGGCACGGGTTTCGTCGTGGGTGTTGCCGATCACCATCGGGACCGACGCGGACTGCTGCGGTGCCTGCGGCCAGAACGGATGCACCGGCAGGTTGCGCGCATCCAGCACCGGGCCGACGTAGAGGCTGCTGCTCTCCACGCGCGAGGGATCGCGCACTTTCACGGCTTCCAGCAGCAGCTGCATCGGCATGCGCCGCAATGCCTCGGGATCGGCCTTGAGGTGATCGAGCACCAGCTGCGCGCGTTGCGTGGCGGCGCGCGGGCCCGCCGCGGTGGCCTGCTGGCCGCTCATCGTCCAGGCGCGATGGAACAGGCCCTTGGCCGCCGGCATCGCCATCAGCGTGGCGATCTTGGCGCCGCCGCCGGACTGGCCGAACACGGTGACGTTGTCGGCATCGCCACCAAATTCGGCGGCGTGCTGACGCACCCACTGCAGTGCCTGGATCAGGTCGAGCTGGCCGACATTGCCGGAGTCCGCGAACGTCTCATCACCGAGCTGGGCCAGATACAGGTAGCCGAACAGGTTGAGGCGGTGATTGACCGTCACCACCACCACGTCGCCGCGTCGGTTCAGGTTGCCGCCGTCGTACAGCGGGTCGCTGCCGGAGCCGTTGTTGTAGGCACCGCCGTGAATATAGAACAGGATCGGCCGCTTGCCGCCGTCGCGCAATGCTGGCGTCCACACGTTGAGGTAGAGGCAGTCCTCGCTGCCCGGGCCTTCGCTGCCGGTTTGCGGGGCGGCGGCTGCGTAGTCGAGCGCATCACGTATGCCGCGCCAAGGGCTCTCCTGCAGGGCGGGCTGGAAGCGGCGTGGCGCGGTGTCGGCGCCGTAGGGGATGCCGCGGAATACGTGCGTGCCGTTCTCGGTCTGGCCGGCCAGACGGCCGCTGCGGGTGCGGACGATGGGGCTGGGTGGGGTGTTTGCCCAGCTGGTGTTGCCGAGGGTGGCAAGGCTGGTTGCTGCGGCCAGCAGGGTGGTTTGCTGGAGGAAGCTGCGGCGGGCTGGGTTGTTTGGGTTTTGCGGCATGCTGGTGTCCTGGGGTGGTGGGGATTGGGCGCGCTTTGCCCTCACCCCAACCCCTCTCCCGCAGGGAGAGGGGCTTTAGCGGCGGGGCTGTTGCGATGCCATCCAGCTCAAGGCCAGTTGTGGCCATGCCGCTGTTGTGAGGCCCACCGTGCCGCGGGTGCCGAAGCCATGGCCGCCGTGTGGGAACAGGTGCATTTCGCTGCTGACGTTTGCACTGCGCAGGCTGTTGTAGAACAGGAGGCTGTTGCCTACCGGTACTACCTCGTCATCGGCGGCGTGCAGCAGGAAGCTTGGCGGTGTATCGGCGCGGACCCGCAGCTGCATCGAGTACTGCTGCAGCAGTTCGTCGCTGGGCGCGCTGCCGAGCAGGCGGTTGCGTGAGCCTGCATGCACGTCGTCGCCGCGCATCGTGATGACCGGGTACATCAGCAACTGGAAGTCGGGGCGTGCGCTTTCCGCGTCGATTGCGTCGCTGTGCGGATAGACATTGCGGTCAAAGCCGTTGCCCAACCGCGCGGCCAGGTGGCCGCCGGCCGAGAAACCCATCGTGCCGATACGCTGCGGGTCCAGGCTCCAGTCCTTGGCGTGGTGGCGGATCAGCCGCAGTGCGCGCTGCGCATCGGCCAGCGCCGCTTCGCGGTCGGTGCGGCCTTCGCCGGGTAGCCGGTAACGCAATACGAACAGGGTCACGCCGCCCTGCTCCACCAGGGCCGGCACCAGCGCCGTGCCCTCCTTGTCCAGCACGACGCGCTGGTAGCCACCGCCGGGGATTACCAGCAAGGCGCTGCCATTGGGTTTGGCCGGGCGATGGACCACCAGGTAGGGCGCGCTGACATGGTCGATATAGCGGTCCGGCAGTGCAGGATCGCTGCTGCGTTCAACGATGCGCTGCGCCAGCGACAGCGGCTTGTCCCCCGGTGCCATACCCTGCGGCCATAGCGCGATACGGTCGGCCGACCCCGCTGCGGGTTCACCATCGGTGGCGGCCGATACGGTTGCCGGAAGCAGCCCGACAAAAGTGGCGAAAGCCAGCTGCAACAAGGGTTTCAATCGAATCATGGGCGTAGCGGTCAGGTCTGGGCCGAGGGCGTGGTACAGCTTCTGGTGCAGTGCACATTGTCAGATGACACCGGTTTACCTTATACAGCCAGTCACAGCACTGTCGATGGGCAGTGCAGCAAAGTCACCAGGAGACGCACTTGAGCAACGACCAAGGCAGCCAGCCGCAGGCGCCAGCCGCGCTGGACGAGATTGCCCGCACCTTTGTGGAAGCACGCCGCGATGGCCGTTCGCTTCCGGATTTCCCCGGGACCATCCCGGACGATCTGGTCACCGCCTATCAGGTGCAGGATCTGGCGATCGGCCGCTGGGATGACAGCGTGGTTGGCTGGAAGGTGGGCTATATCGCCGCCGAACGCCGCGACAGCTCCGGCGATGACCGCCTGCTCGGCCCGATTTTCAAACGCAATCTCTGGAATGCTACCGGTAGCATCGTGGAGATCCCCGTATTTGCAGCCGCAGGCGGCTTTGCCGCGGTGGAAGCCGAATACGTGCTGGAACTGCTGGCCGATGCCCCGGCCGACAAGCTCGACTGGACCCCGGAAGAAGCCGAGGCGCTGCCGGCCAAGCTCTACATCGGCGTGGAAGTGGCCAGCAGCCCGTTGAAGACCATCAATGTGCTGGGTCCGCGTGTGGTGGTGTCCGACTTCGGCAACAACAACGGCCTGGTGCTGGGCGGCGAGGTGCCGAACTGGATCCGCTGCGACGAACCGGAGCTGCGTGCGCAGACCGAGATCGACGGCGTCGTGGTCGGCACCGGTGGCGCCACCACCCTGCCCGGCGGCCTACGTGCCGCGTACGCGTTCGCACTGTCGCGTTCGGCCAAGCGTGGCCGGCCGCTGAAGAAGGGCGAACTGATCGCCACCGGCAATGCCACCGGCATCCACGACATCGCCGTGGGCCAACAGGCATTGATTCGCTTCGCCGGTTACGGCGACATTTCCTGCAAGGCCGTGCCAGCCGGGTAATCCCGGCCGCCACGGTAGCAACGCGTTGGAGGGCGCTATGGTTACTCGAAGAGGCTTTCTCAAAACCGGCATGGGGGCATTGGCCATGCCGGTACTCGCCGCCTGCTCTGGTGGCAGCAAGGGTGCGGCCGGTGGCAGTCAGCTGCTGACCGCCACCGATGTGCACGTGGCGGACTATCCGACCGTCACCGCGGTGAAGTGGATCGGCGAACAGCTGCTGCGCGAAACCGGCGGCCGCCTGGGCTTGAACCAGTTCCATTCCGGCCAGCTCGGCCGTGAGTCCGAGGCGATCGACATGGCCCGCTTCGGTGCCATCGACATCACCCGCGTCTATTCCGGCGCGCTCAACAATGCGTTCCCGCTGACCCGCGCGCTGTGCCTGCCGTATGTCTTCGACTCGGTCGAACATATGCGCCGCGCGCTCGATGGTGGCATCGCGGATGCAGTGCTGCAGGGCTTTGAAAGCCGCGAACTGGTCGGCCTGGCGGTCTACGACTCCGGTGCGCGCAGCTTCTACAACACCAAGCACCCGATCATCACGCCCAAGGACCTGCACGGCTTGAAGCTGCGCGTGGCCAGCTCGGACATCTTCCTGCAGCTGATGCGTCTGTTCGGTGCCAACCCCACGCCGATGTCGCTGGGCGACACGTTCTCCGGCATGGAGACGCACATGATCGACGGCGCCGAGAACAATATGCGCAGCTTCCATTCCAGCCGGCATTTCGAGGCTGCGCATTACTGGTCGGAAAGCCAGCACTCGTACGCGCCGGACATCCTGCTGATGTCGCGCCGCAGTCTGGATGCATTGACGCCATCCGATCGCCGCCTGCTGATCGACCTGGCGCGGCAATCGGTGCAGGTGATGCGCACCGCCTGGGACGCATCCGAAGACAAGGCCCGCGCAGCGGTGCTGGCTGCCGGTGTGAAGTCGAATGCGGTCGACATGCCAGCGTTCCGCGCCGCTGCCGAACCGCTGCTGCGTGACTACCTGCAGCAGGCCGATATCGCCGCGCTGCACCGTCGCATCCGCGACTTCGCCTGAGGGGGCCGTACCGATGTCTGATTCCAACGTACAAGCGGCCCCGGCAGGACTCCAGCGCGTGCTGGAGAAACTCGCCGACGTGGTCATCTACATCGCCGTCGCCGCCCTGCTCGGGCTGGTGGTGGTGCAGGGCTGGCAGGTCTTCGCCCGCTATGTGATCAATGATTCGCCGAGCTGGACCGAGCCGGTCACGTTGCTGCTGCTGAGCACGACGATGAGCATGGGCGCGGCGGCCGGCGTGTATACCAACCGCCATTTCGGTTTCTTCCTGCTGGCCGAGCAGATGCACCCGCTGGTCAAGCGCCTGATCGATGCGCTGGTGCCGCTGATCGTCGGCACCATCGGTGGTTTCCTGGCCTGGTGGGGTTGGGTGTTGTGGCTGGACGGCCTGCACATCAAGACCGCCGGTGCCAACCTGCCGCAGAGCGTGAACTACCTGCCGCTGAGCATCGGTGGTGCGCTGATGGCGCTGTTCGCACTCAATCGCCTGCTGTTGTCGCTGCGCGTTGGCGCCGGCACCGCTGCCAACGCTGCCGAAGGGGACCGCTGAGTCATGGGTATCGCAATTCTTTTCGCCGTATTCGGCGTGCTGTTGTTGATCGGCGTGCCGGTGGCCTATGCGCTTGCCGCTGCCGCGTTGGCCACCCTGCTGTACCTGGATATTCCAAGCATCGTTTTGGTGCAGCAGATCTCGGCCGGCACCGGTTCGGCCTCGCTGATCGCCATTCCGCTTTTCATCTTTGCCGGTGAAATCATGATGCGCGGCGGTATTTCCGAGCGTCTTATTTCCCTGGCCTCATCGCTGGTTGGGCGCCTGCGCGGTGGCCTCGGCCAGGTCTCGATCCTGTCCTCGCTGTTCTTCGGCGGTGTGTCCGGTTCGGCCATCGCCGACGTATCGGCGGTGGGCGGCACGATGATTCCGCAGATGGTCAAGCGGGGTTATGACCGTGACTTCGCGGTCAACGTCAGCATCACCGCCGCACTGGTGGCGCTGCTGGTGCCGCCGTCGCACAACCTGATCCTGTTCTCGGCTGCGGCCGGCGGCGGCCTGTCCATTGCCGATCTGTTCGCCGCAGGCATTGTGCCGGCCTTGTTGATGACGGTGGTGCTGATGGTCACCGGCTATGTGGTTGCACGGCGCCGTGGCTACGGCGTGGAAGCCTTCCCGGGCTGGCGCGCGGTGCTGTTGCGACTGGTTGCCGCCCTGCCCGGCCTCGGCCTGGTTGGCTTGATCTTCTTCGGTATCCGCGCCGGCATCTTCACTGCGGTGGAATCGGCGGCCATCGCCGTGGTCTACGCCTTGCTGGTGACCACCGTGCTGTACCGCCAGCTGCGCATCAAGGAGTTCTTCGAGACCGTCATCCATGCGGCGCGCAGCACCGGTGTGATCCTGTTCGTGATCGCCACCGCTGCGGTGTTCGGCTGGTTGCTGGCCTACCTGCAGGTGCCTGCGGCGGCGGTGGACTTCCTGCAGTCCTTCGCGCACAGCAAGTACATGGTGCTGTTGATGATCGTGGTGATGCTGCTGTTGCTGGGTACCTTCATGGACCTGGCGCCGATGATCCTGATCTGCACGCCGATCTTCCTGCCGGTGGCCAAGGCCTATGGCATCGACCCGATCCACTTCGGTCTGGTGCTGGTGCTGACCGGTGGCCTGGGCCTGGTCACGCCGCCGGTGGGCTCGGTGCTGTTCATCGGTACCGCCATCGGCAAGATCAGCGTGGGCGAAAGCATGAAGACCATCTGGCCGTTCTGGATGGCCGGCCTGCTGGTGCTGTTGATCGTGACCTTCTTCCCCGAACTGTCGCTGTGGCTGCCGGCCTTGCTGCGTAGCTGATGCATGCACGCTGCGGACAGGTTCGCGCCTGTCCGCAGCCGTGGTTTGACGCTGGCGTATCCGCCGCGCCTTCAACCTGGAGATGTCGATGAACGTGACCCGTACCCTGGCCGCGCTGGCCACCGCATGCCTGCTGGCCGCCGTGCCGGCCTGGGCCGCCGATGCACCGATCAGCCCGAAGCGTGGCATCGAGCACCAGCGCATGGCCGATCTGGGCAATGGCAGCTTCCTCAACCCGGTGCTGGCCGGCGACCACCCGGATCCGTCGGTGCTCAAGGACGGTGATGATTACTACCTCACCCTGTCCTCGTTCGACGCGTATCCCGGCCTGCCGATCTGGCATTCGCGCGACCTGGTCAACTGGCAGCCGCTGGGCCATGCCATCACCACCAACGTCGGCGCGATCTGGGCGCCGGACATCATCAAGCACAAGGGCCGCTACTTCATCTACTTCCCGGCGCGCACCGGTGATTCTCGCAGCAATTTCGTGGTCTGGGCCGACGACATCAAGGGGCCGTGGAGCGAGCCGATCGATATCGGTCTGTCCGGCTATATCGACCCCGGCCACGCCGTGGGCGAGGACGGCAAGCGCTACCTGTTCCTGTCCGGCGGCGACTACGTGCAGATCAGCGATGACGGCCTGAGCGTGGTCGGCAAGCCCAGGCATGTCTATGACGGCTGGCGTTACCCGGAAAGCTGGGACGTGGAGTCCTATGCCCAGGAAGGCCCGAAGATCAGCCAGCGCAATGGCTGGTATTACATGACCACCGCGGTCGGCGGCACCGCCGGTCCGCCGACCGGGCACATGGTCATCACCGCCCGCTCGCGTTCGATCCACGGGCCGTGGGAAAACGCACCCAACAACCCCATCACCCGCACCGTCGATCGCGCCGAGCCGTGGTGGTCGCGTGGCCATGCCACCCTGATCGAAGGCACCGATGGCCGCGGCTGGATGATGTACCACGGCTATGAGAATGGTTACTGGACGCTGGGCCGGCAGATGCTGCTGGAGCCGATCGAGTGGACCGACGACGGTTGGTTCGTGGCCAAGGGCGGCGATCTGGGCGCGCCGCTGCTCAAGCCTTCCGGCGAGGCGCTGCCGCATGGGATGGCGCTGTCCGATGACTTCAAGGGCGGCAAGCTCGGCCCGCAGTGGTCGTTCTTCAACCCGGCCCGCGACGAGTACCAGCGGCTTTCCTTCGACAAGGACGGCATGACCCTGCGAGGCAAGGGCAGCACCCCGCGCGACGCTTCGCCGCTGACCGCCATTGCCGGCGACGTCGCCTACGAATTCGAAGTGGAGATGGACATCGAGCCCGGTGCCTTCGCTGGCGCCCTGCTGTTCTACAGCGACCGCCTGTACGCTGGCGTGGGCAGCAATGGCGAGCAGTTCATCCTGCACCGCTATGGCGAGGAGCGCCCCACCCGGCCGCAGCCCAGCGCCACCGGCGGCAAGCTGTGGCTGCGGGTGAGCAACAACCGCCACATCCTCACCATCCACAGCTCCAAGGACGGCCGGACCTGGCAGAAGTATCCTGTTCAGATGGAAGTCTCCGGCTACCATCACAATGTGGCGGGGAAATTCCTTGCGCTGAAGCCGGCCATTTACGCCGCCGGCAATGGCAAGGTCCACTTCCGCCAGTTCCGCTACCGCGCACTGGATTGAGCGCGGCCCGATAGAATGAATGTATTGAACGGTTTCAAGGACATCGCCTTGCGCAAGAAAGCCGACGCCGCCACCACGCCCCAGTCACTGGGGCGGCCCGCCACCATCAACGACATCGCGCGGCTGTCGGGTGTTTCCAAGAAGACGGTCTCGCGGATCATCAACAACTCGCCATTGGTGCGCAAAGACACCCGCGACAAGGTGGAAGCGCTGATGCGCGAGGTCGGCTACACGCCTGATCCCTTGGCGCGTGGACTGGCGTTCCGGCGCTCGTTCCTGATCGGCATGGTCTACGACAACCCCACCGCGCAATACGTGGTGGACATGCAGAACGGTGCATTGGATGCGCTGCGCGGCTCCAGCTTCGAGCTGGTGGTGCACCCCTGCGACACCCGCAGCCCCGGCTACATCGAGGGCGTGAAGCGCTTCGTGCAGCAGCAGAAACTGCATGGCGTGATCCTGGTGCCGCGTGCCTCCGAAGACCAGGCACTGGCCGACATGCTGGACGAGATCGGCTGCCGCTTCACCCGCATCGCCTCGCTGCCGCTGGATGAAACCTCGCAGATGGTGATCACCCACGACCGTGACGGCGCCGCCGAAGCGGCCGATTACCTGCTGTCGCTGGGCCACCGTGACATCGCCCTGATCACCGGCCCCACCGCCTACCGCTCGGCCCATGAGCGCACCGCTGGCTTCCTTGAAGCCTTGGAACGGCGTGGCATCGAACTGCCGCCGGCGCGCATCATCGAGGCCGGTTACACCTTCGAATCCGGTGTGGCCGCGGCCGAGAAGCTGCTGCTGGGCAAGCAACGGCCGACCGCCATCTTCACCGGTAACGATGAAATGGCCGCCGGCGTCTACAAGGTGGCCATGCGTGCCGGCATCAGTATTCCACGCGAATTGTCGATCGTCGGTTACGACGACAGCCCGCTGGCCTCACGCCTGTGGCCGTCGCTGACCTCGGTACGCCGCAACACCCGTGACACCGGGAGAACAGCGGCGGCTATGCTGATCCAGCCCGAGGGCAAGACCGCCATGCCCCTGGCCAGCGTGCGCCCGCATCTGATCGTGCGCGATTCCTGCCAGCCACCGCAGGACTGATTGAATCCAAGTTTTTGTTTTGAAAAGGAAACCGCTTATCTTGCAGTGCAAAATGACACCGGTTTCCATAATTGGATAGAATCGCCCGGCAGGCCCGCGGATTGCAGTTGCGGGCCACTGGACAGATGCGCTGACCGGGACCGCCCCGGTGCCATCGCCCCGCTCCGGCACCCGTCGCCGGCAGCACCATCGAACTACCGCTCTGGGAGAGGAACAGCATGACGAATCCATTCAGTCTCGAAGGCAAGGTCGCCCTGGTAACCGGTGCCAATACCGGTCTGGGCCAGGGCATCGCGCTGGCGCTGGCCGCCGCCGGTGCCGACATTGCCGGCGCCGGCATCGTCCCGGCCGACGAGACCGCCGAGAAGGTGCGCGCGCTGGGCCGCCGCTTCCTCAACATCGAAGCCAACCTGATCAGCATCGAGCCGGTTGAGCGTGTGGTTGCCGAAACCATTGCCGGTCTGGGTCGCCTGGACATCCTGGTCAACAATGCGGGCCTGATCCGCCGCGCCGATGCCGTGGATTTCAGCGAGAAGGACTGGGACGACGTGATGAACGTCAACATCAAGTCCGCGTTCTTCATGAGCCAGGCTGCCGGCAAGCATTTCATCGCCCAGGGCAGCGGCAAGATCATCAACATCGCCTCGATGCTGTCCTTCCAGGGTGGCGTGCGGGTGCCGTCGTACACCGCCTCCAAGAGCGGCATTGCCGGCATCACCCGCCTGCTGGCCAATGAGTGGGCAGGCAAGGGCGTGACCATCAACGCCATCGCCCCGGGCTACATGGCCACCGACAACACCGCGCAGCTGCGTGCTGACGAAGACCGCAACAAGGCGATCCTGGACCGCATCCCGGCCGGCCGCTGGGGCAAGCCGGAAGACCTGGGCGGCACCGCGGTGTTCCTGGCGTCCAGCGCGTCGGATTACGTCAACGGCGCGATCATTCCGGTCGATGGTGGCTGGTTGGCGCGTTAACCGCACTTTCCTTCCCCCGCGTGCGGGGGAAGGTGCCCGAAGGGCGGAAGGGCGGAAGGGGGGCATTTGCTCCTGCTTGAGAGCTCCCTTCAAAACACAGTCTTTTCAATCTAGAGAGTCACGCAATGAAAATCGCATTGATGCAGGAGTTCAGCCAGGCCGCCAAGAATCCGGTGGTGCTGGAACAGCTCAACACCGTCGCCGCCGCACAGGGCCACGACGTGTTCAACGTCGGAATGGACGGTGACAACGATCACCGCCTGACCTACATCCACCTCGGCATCTGCGCCGCGCTGCTGCTCAACGCCAAGGCCGTGGATTTCGTGGTCGCCGGCTGCGGCACCGGACAGGGCGCGATGATGTCGCTCAATGCTTGGCCGGGCGTGTTCTGCGGCTACTGCATCGAGCCGACCGATGCCTTCCTGTTCGCCCAGGTCAACAGCGGCAACGCGCTGGCACTGCCATTCGCCAAGGGCTTCGGCTGGGGCGCGGAAATCAACATCCGCTACATCTTCGAGAAGGCATTTGCCGGTGAGCGCGGCCAGGGTTACCCGGCCGAGCGCAAGGAATCGCAGATGGCCAATGCCGGCATCCTGGCGCAGGTGAAGCAGGGCGCCTCCAAGGACTTCGTCGAGGGCCTGAAGTCCATCGACCAGGAACTGGTGAAGCAGGCTGTCGGCGGCGAGCGCTTCCAGAAGGCGTTCTTCGACAACGCGCAGGACGACAACATCGTCGCCTACGTGAAGAGCGTGCTGGGCAAGTAAGCCCGCGCATGCGGTAGCGCCCTTGCGGGCAGACAAGGGCGCCTGCGGGCGCCTTTGTTGTTTGTGATTGATCGTGTGCGATCAGATCACCGTGAAAATTGGACCCAGCCCTTCTCCCACAAGGGGAGAGGGGACTTTGAGCAGAAGCAGCCCATGCAATCTCATGCATCTTTTCTGGTCGGCATTTTTGCGCTTGCATTTGCTTTCCAAGCCAAATGTCAGGAGCCCACCCACCGCGTCTTCATCGCCGCAGACTCCACTGCCGCCAGCTATGGCCCCGAGCGCGCACCACAAGCCGGCTGGGGCCAGGTGCTGCAAAGCTGGCTCGATGACAGTCAATGGCAGGTGCGCAACCACGCCGTCGGCGGTCGCAGCACCCGCAGCTTCATCGCCGAAGGGCGCCTGGACGCAATCGAGAAAGAGCTGCAAGCCGGCGACGTGCTGCTGATCCAGTTCGGCCACAACGATGCAAAGCTGGAAGACCCAACGCGCTACACCAATCCAGACAGCGACTATCAACAATTCCTCTCGCGCTACATCGCCGCTGCACGCACAAAAGGTGCAACGCCCATCCTGATCACACCCGTCGCGCGCCTGCTCTACGACTTCGGCGCGCTGCTGGATACGCATGGCCGCTACACGCAGGCGATGAAGCACGTCGCTGCCGAACAGAACGTGCAGATGATCGATCTCAATGCGAGTTCGATGGCGTGGATACGCGCGCTGGGCGAGCAGGGCGCCAGGCCCTATTTCATGTTCGTACCGGAGCAGAACAAGGCCGATGGAACACACTTCAGCGTTGCTGGTGCTACAGCAGTCGCTTGTCTGGTGATGCGCGGCTGGGTCGACGTCGCGCCGCAGATGAAGCCAACGCTCAAGCGCGATATCGATTGCGGGGTGATCGACGCAGGGCAGGGCGGCGTGACTTCCACACCAAGCGCCGCAGCCCCTGCTGTTGCCACGCCAAAGCAGGAGGCAGGCAACCCGCACGGTTCACAGGTCATCCGCGAACAGGACATCGGCCGCCAGCAACCTGGCCCGCACGGCGGTGCCGGTCCAACCACCGCTTACTCGTTCTTCGCCGCCGTAAGCGATCTGCCCTTCGTCATGCGCAAGCGTGTCCTGCACAAGGGTGCCGGCATCGGCCTGCACCCGCAGCACAAGGACGAGATCTACTACATCGTCAGCGGTCGCGGGCTGTACGTGCTGGACGGCAAGCAACACGACGTCGGCCCCGGCCACGCTCTGCTCACCCGCAGCGGCAGCAGCCATGCCCTGCAACAGACCGGCGAGGACGATCTGGTGGTGATGCTGGCGTATCCAACCTCGACGAACCACGCGCGCTGAGTCGACTGCGTGCTCATTCTGGCTGTCGGGCCAATAACTCCCAATTGCGATCCGGTTCGAAACCGGTCTCCTTGAGGAAGTCAGAGAACGTGCGGTAAAAACCACCTGGTTCCGTAGTGTGTACGCCATCCCACTCAAGTTGACCGCAGGTCAAACAGATCTCCATGCGTTGAATCCGCTTTTTCCCGCGGAAAAATTCCAGGCGGTGGTGAGGGATGTAGGCGCACGCCGACACATACGATGCAACATGGGGTGACATCGCTGCCAGCCGATTCCGCAATCCAGAGACCTGCGCTTCGGAAAGCTCAACACGCTTGTAGCTTCGCTCTCGACTGGGTGGATCATTCGGGCCGGGTGTTGTTGGGAAGTCGGTTTCAAAAGAGTGTTCAACCAGTACGACGCGGTCGGCGTGTTCCAGTGCTGCCATGACTTCCGTGATAAAGGGTTGCCCCTGATCGTTGGGAACTTCATCGGCCAACGCATCATCCGGCAAGACTGCAGCAACGTCGGCCACGGGTGCCGGTTGCCGGGCGCATGCGCAGGCGAGCAATGCCGTGATGAGGATCAGTGATCGAATCATGGAAGGATTCCCGTTGTTGGTCTGTTTGTGCTGCCAGGGGGCTTGGGAGTGATTGCTATCGGTCAGTTGAGTGCAGAACCGCGTCGGCAGGACGGCAACGCCTTGGGGTGAGCGGTATTTTGAGCTGAGTTTAGCGGAGGGCGGTTGTTGGCCCAGCGATGCACTGATTGCGCGGCTCGCAGGCGATCCATGGCCCTGCGCCGCAGTGATCGGCTGCGACATCGTTTCCATACCGCTGTTTTATCGGCACCTGCGCGCAGGCCAAAGATGCCGCTGTCGGGCTGGCTTGACACGGCTCAGGGCCGCCCCCAATGTGCCGTCCTTAGGGGCTTCCGATCCCGAAGAACGCCGGTTCTGCGCAAGCAGGCGTGGGCGACGCGCGTCCTGCGGGCGTGACGGTTCGGCACAGGAAGAATGGAATACGCATCATCCAGGATGGAACCAGATGAAGAAGACCTGCCTTGCCGCACTCGTTCCGTTGTTGCTGTTGACTGCCGGCGCTGCCGATGCGCAGTCCATTTCCAAAGGTTGGGCTGCCTACCGCGCCCAGCAGACTGCCCCCGCCGCTGCAACGCCAACGCAGCCACCGGTGGCCGGCGAGACTGCGGCGCAGGTGACTCCTGCTACCCCCATCGCCCCGGCACCAGCAGCGGCACCCGCGCCCGCAGCCGCACCGCAGTGGGGCGGCACATCGTCCAGGAACGAACACCCGCAGCCTGGCTTCTTCGTCGGCGTGCAGGGTGGTGCTGGCTGGGTCTATGAGGATGCCGACCAGCGTGCGGTTTCCGCCAGCGCGGGTTACCGCTGGCAGATCGAAGATTTTGCCCAGGTGGGTATCGAGCTTGGTGCAGGCAAGCTGCGCGAAACGCACGAGAATGACTTTCTGGTGCCAGAGGTCCGGTTCACCAATATCGGCGCGAATGCGCGTTTCAGCTTTGGCAGGAACAGCGCCTGGTTCGGCACCGTGCGTGCCGGCTACTGGCGCGCCAAGTCGGATGATTACTGGGGCAAAGTCACTACCGACGGTCTTTACGGAGGGTTGGGGGTTGGTGTTGACCTCAGCCGCCACTTCAATCTGCAGCTGACATACACCGGCTACCTGTACTCGGCGGACTACAACTACAACGACGAAGAGTACGAGGTGAACGGTGCCGACACTCTCACCCTGGGCGCGGAAGTCCGCTTCTGATTGTCAGCGAGCCGGTCGTTGAGGACCGGCTCATGACCTCGGTCGATCAGATGCCGTGCTGACCAGGTACGGCCCACGGCTCCTTCTCCAGGCGCAGCGCCAGGTAGTCGATCAAGGCCTGCACCCGTGCTGGCCGATGCAGGCCGGGCGGAGTGATGATGCTCAGCGCCAGTGGCTCCACTTTCCAGTCGTCCATGGCGGTCTGCAGGCGGCCGTCGCGCAGTTGCTCCCAGACCAGGAACTCTGGCTGCAGAGCCAGTCCAAGTCCTGACTGCAGTGCGGCATCGAATATCTCTGCGTTGTTGGCCTGCAGCTGACGCGGCACGGTCTGCGCGAACTCCCCGTGGCGCGGGTGACGGAAGCGCCAGGTGTTGCCGCCGCGGGTATAGCTGTACTGGAAACCGCGATGCTGGACTAGGTCACGCGGATGTGTAGGCCGCCCGTGCGCCTCGAAGTACGCCGGTGACCCGACCAGCAGGATGCGCACCTGGCAGAGCTGGCGTGCGCGCAGGCTGGAGTCGGCCAGGGTGGAGATACGCAGCGCCATGTCGAAGCGCTCGGCCACCAGGTCCACCATCTGGTCGCTGAGCTGGATATCCAGCTCCACGTCGGGATGGGTCTGCATGAAGTCCGGCAGCAACGGTGCCAGCCGCGACACACCGAACGACATCGGCGCCGCCAGCCGGATCAGGCCGCGCAACGCGGCCGAACGGTCGGCGACCTCGGCTTCGACCGCTTCGCCTTCGTCGAGGATGCGCGCGGCTCGCTCCAGCGCCGCTTCACCGGCGGCGGTCAGCGACATGCGCCGTGAGGTGCGGTGGAACAGGCTGGTGCCGATACGCGTCTCCAGCCGGGTGATGGCCTTGGAAACGGTGGCCTGCGACAGCTGCAGCTCCTCGGCGGCACGGGCGAAGGAGCCGGCTTCGGCGACCTTGGCGAAGATGGCCCAGGCTTCCAGGTCAGGCAGGCGGTTCATGGTGGCAGCTCGCAGGGCAGGGTGGGGTGATCATGTCACAAATGGAAATAATGCATTTCCATACTTTCTATTCTCGGCATCGAGGTGCAGGCCTAGACTTTCCCCGTCGTAACCCCACCGCTTTCAGGAGAACGCCATGATTGAACGTCGCCCATTTGCCAGCCTTGGTGGAGCCAATCACGGCTGGCTCGATGCCAAGCACCACTTTTCGTTTGCCGAGTACCAGGACAACAAGCGCATGAACTGGGGCGCGATGCGGGTCTGGAATGACGACATCATCCAGCCCGGCACCGGCTTCCCGCCGCACCCGCATGCCGAGATGGAAATCATTACCTATGTGCGCGAAGGCGCCATCAGCCACAAGGACGACCAGGGCAACCAGGGCCGTACCGAAGCAGGCGATGTGCAGGTGATGAGTGCCGGTACCGGCATCCGCCACGCCGAATACAACCTGGAGGCGGGCGTCACCAAGATCTTCCAGATCTGGATCTTCCCGGACCAGCGTGGTGGCAAGCCGTCCTGGGGCAGCAAGCCCTTCCCCAAGGGCGAGCGCTCGGGCCGTTTCATCACCCTGGCCAGCGGCATGCAAGGTGACGACGATGCATTGCCGATCCGCGCCAACGCCCGCGTGCTGGGTGCGACGTTGAAGGCCGGCGAGAGCACCGAGTACCACTTCACCGACAGTAACCGCTACGGCTACCTGGTGCCGAACACCGGCAAGGTCGATGTCAGTGGCGTGCTGCTGGAGGCCCGCGATGGCGCTGCCATCACCGGCGAGAGCAGCATCCGCATCACCGCGCTGGAAGACTCCGAGCTGGTGCTGGTCGATACCGCGGCGCTGCAGTAAGCCAAACCGGGGTCAGAGTCAGGTTTCCGTTTACCCAAGCGGAGTTGCGCTGCCCGGGTTGCGAAGCTGGCGGTGGACCAGCTTCGCGATCCGCCCAGGGTTTGTGGGAGCGGCGTAAGCCGCGAAGCTGACATTGTTGAAGTCGTGAGCGGCAGTGCCATCTGTTGGTGTATCAGCTTCGCGGCTTATGCCGCTTCCACAAGAATCCCGCATCGCGGGACACTGGCCATATTTGCTCACGCAAACGACAAAGGCGCGGATGGTCGCGCCTTTGTCGTTGCTGTTCCCTGATCCTTGCGGCGGCCGATCACGCCTTCTTGCGGCTGGCCTTGCGTTTGCTGGCTGCGCGGGTCGGCTCCACCACGGTGTTGGTGCCGCTGACCGGCTCCATCCAGGTCAGCGCATCCACATAGGCGATGAAGTGCTGCAGATACTCAGGCGACAGCTCCTGCATCAGCGCCATCGCGCGATAGGTGAGTACGCTGGAATGCAGCGGGCCGGCATCTTCCGGCAACGAGTCCAGGCATTGGCGCAGCAGGCTGTCGATGCGGATGCGGCTCCATAGCTGCTGGAATTCATCCAGTGCCGGCATCAATGCTGCTTCGGTGCTATCGCCAGTGTCGCTGTCGCCAGCTGGCGCGTTGGAGGTACGCAACGGCAACTGGTATTGCAGCGGATCTGCCTGCAGCTGTTGCAGCAGTAACTGCAGAGGGCTGTCGGTGCAAGACTTTGCCGCAGGCTTGGCAACTTTCGCGGCAACAAGCTGCGCATACGCGTCGGTCAGCTGTGACAGGCGCGCATCCAACTGCGCGCGCGCGCTGCCCGCATAGTGCTGTGCGCGCTGCGCCAGCGCCGCGATCCGCTCGAAACGCGGCGGATCGATACGATCCGCTCCGCTTTCGCGCCATGCCTGCAGCTGTGCCAGCGTTGCCAAATCAGCGGCCATCATTGCGCGGCATCGGCCTTGTCATCCTGCTTGGGACGCGGGATCGGCGCGATCTCGACGCGGCGGTTCTTGGCGCGGCCCGCTTCGTCATCGTTGCTGCTGACCGGCTGCTCGGCACCGAAGGCAGCGGCGAATACCGACTGCGATGGCACGCCATCGGCAATCAAGGTGCGGGTGACGGTGAGCGCACGTGCCGCCGACAGCTCCAGGTTGTCGGCGAAGCGGCCATGGACCACGCGTACCGGCTGGTTGTCGGTGAAGCCGCTGACCATCAGGATTTCCTCGCGTGTGCCCAGATAGTCGCGCAACGGCGCGGCGATGCTCTGCAGCAGCTCGCGGCCTTCCGGCTGCAGCTGGTCGGAGTTGAGCGCGAACAACACACTGCCACTGATGCCGATGCGGCCGTTGATCACGGTCACGCGGCCAGCCGCCAATGGCGCGGCCAGGGCTTGCTCCAGCGTCTTCAGCTTGGCGGTCTGTTCCTGGCGCTGCTTGACCTCTTCATCCAGGCGGTTGTGCAGCAGCAGCTGGATGCCGATCACGCTGGCCAGGATAAGCACGAAGGCGCCGAGCAGCACCGACATCAGGTCGCCGAATGCGGCCCAGGTGGTGGCGCTGGATTCGGCGTCGAATTCGATTTCGTCGCTCATCGCGCTCAGGCTCCGGCGTTGTCGCGGGCTTCGGCCAGCTGCTGCAGCTCACCAATGATCTGCTTCTGCGAGAGCATGCTCAGGTCCACCACTTCACGCGCCTGCGCGACGTAATAGGCGAGCTGCTCATCGCTGCGGGCCAATGACTTGTCCAGCGCGCTTTCGATCAGTTGCAGGCGCTCGTTCAAGGCCGCGGTGGACTGGCCGAACAGCTGCACGGCGCTGCCGAAGGCATCGCCGAGGCTGGCCATTTCGACCGCGCTGGCGGTGACGTTGGCGGCGGCGTGGTCGAGCTTGCTGGTCTCGCTTTCAAGCTGGTTGCTGAAGCGGCTGCCGACGCGTTCGAGCAGATTGGCCGAGGTGCTGACCAGCGCGTCGACTGCGCTGCGTTGTTCGGTGGATGCATGGGTGACCGCACCGAGCAGGGTTTCCAGGGTCGACAGCAGATGACTGCGTTCTTCCAGCATGGCGGTATCGCGGACCATGCTGTCGGACAGTTTCTGGCGCAGCTCGGCCACCACTTCGGCGGCGGCGCGCGGTGCCTCGGAAGCGGTCTGCACCAGTCGCGAGATCTCGGCGATGGTGTCGCGGGCCTGCGCCTGCTGCTGTTCGCTCATGGCCTGCGTGGTCTGCGCCAGGCTGTCGCAGATCTGCTGCTGGCGCTGTGCGACGGCTTCGCCATTGCGCTGCCAGCTGCTGTCCAGCGTGCTGACCATTGCCGATAGCGACTGCGACCACTGGCCCAGCCGCTGTTCGTCACGTTCGGCGAAAGCGTTCTGCAGTTGTTCGTGCGATTGCTGCAGGGAAGACAGCAGCGACTGCGCGTGTTGCTCGAATGCGGACGATGCACTCAGCAAGGCCTGCTCATTGCGCTGTGCAAGTTCGCTGTGCGCGCTGTGCTGCTGCACCAATGCATCGCGCCACGCTTCGGCAGTACGGCCGACGTTGTCTTCCATGCGTGCGGCAATACCATCGATCAAGCTGTTGGAGCGCTGCTCGAAGTGGCTGCTGAATTGTGCCAACGCCTGCTGCAGCTGCTCGGTCAACGCATTGTTGCTGCGTTGCTGTGCATCCAGTGCGCTGCTCCAGCTGCTGCCCGCGGTTGCGGCGGCGCTCTGCACGGCGGCATTGATGCCTTCGAGCTGTTTGTGCACGGCGTTGTCGATGCTGGCGTGCAGGGCGTTGGACTTGTCAGCCAGGCCCGTCATGGTTGCATCAACGACGGGCTGCAATGCGGCGCCAACCGCATTGGCCTGCTGGCTGATGCCGGCCTGCATCGATTGCTGCAGCGATGCCGCCAGCTGTGTATAGGCCGCTTCGGTGCGCTGGTGGAATTCCTGCTGGCTGGCCTGCAGGCGTTCGTTGTTGGCCTGGTGCTGCTGCTCCAGGCTGCCCATCATCGCCTGCAGGCGCTCGACCAGGGTCGGCATCAGCGCGTTCTGTTCCTGCAGCAGGCGGAAGGTTTCGCCGCGCTGGAAACTCTGCGAATGCATGCGCAGCTGGCTGGCGATGCCGGCATCCAGTTCCTGCACGGTCTGGGCGCGTTCGCGGCGCAGCAGGGCCGACAGCAAGCCGAGTGCGGCCGAGCTGGCAACACCGGCGATGGAGGTGCCGAAGGCGAAGCCCAAACCCTTGACCGGTGCGGCCAGCGAGCTGCGGATCGCATCCAGGTCGGTAGCGCTTTCCAGTGCCAGACCGGTGCCGCGCAGGGTGGCCATCATGCCGAGCAGGGTGCCGAGCATGCCCAGCAACACCAGCAGGCCGACCAGATACGGGGTCAGTGCAGGTGCGGGCAGGCCGACCCGCTCGCCCTGTACGCGCAGGCGCACCGGACCACGCAGGCCAGGCTGCAGGCGGCTCAGCCAGCCGTCGAGGTTGTCTGCAGCCTCACCGATGACCGGCAAGGCCTGCTGCAGGGTGCCGGTGGCCTGGCGGTAGCGGAACAGCTCCACCGCGCCGGCCAGATAACAGGCGGCGATGATCGCCGCGACCACCGCGGCCAGTGGATGGGTGCCGGCATAGCCCACCCCGATCCAGCACACGGCCAGCAGGCCAACAAGGAAGACAACGACTGCAACGAGGTTTCTGGACATGAGGTACGGATTACCGGGTGCGTAGCGCTGCAAGCAGGCCATCGATGGGGTGGAAGCGGACATCCAGTTCGGCCAGCAGCGCGCTGCGCAGGTCTTGCCGGAACGTGACCAGCCAGGGGCCGGTGGGTGCCGCGGTGGGGTCCGATGCGGCGGCATCGGCGGGGTCGTGCGCGGCTGCGGCGAGCAGCCGTTGGTAGTGCAGGCCGAGCAGCACCGGCACATGGGAAAGCAGGCTGTGTTCGCGCGGGCTGAGGGTGGCTTCCAGCACCGCGTCGACTTCGGCCAGACGCGCCTTGGCCGGGGATTGCCGGGCCAGCATGTCACGCAGGCGGCCGCGCAGGCGCCCGCTGCTGGTTTGCATGGCGCGTTGCTGGTTCAGGTAGTGCTGGCGGTAGGGGGCGAAGCCGGGTGGCAGCTCGGCGTCGGCAGGCGCAGGATTGCGCGCCGGGCTGAGGTCGATCTCGGCCTGGATGGCCTCCACCAGCCTGGTCCGCGCAGTGGCGTACTCAGCATCCTGCGCCGGCGTGTAGTCGGGACCGGGTTCGGGCGCCTGCGGCGGGTTGTCCAGCGCCTTGGACAGGGTGATGGCACGGTTCCAGTCGAACCACTGCGCCAGCCGCTCCGGCACCGCAGGCGCCGCAGGGGATGCTCCCTCGTCGTTGAAGCGGGCCAGCAGGCGAATGAACGCCGGGCCCAGAACGGGCGCCCGTTCGGATGCTTTGGCCATGGTCCTGACTAAAAATTGGTCATTTTACATGCTGCGGCAAACCGCGCCCTGGCCCGGGTATTCAGGGCGGGCGGAGCGGTTGGCGGGGTCAGCGCGCATGCCGCTTGAGCAGTTCCAGCAGCAGCTCGGCCTCGGCAGCGCGCTTGGCCGGGTCCGCTTCGGCGACGACATGGTCGCTCAGATGACCGGCCATCACCTCCAGCATCAGCCCGTGCATGGCGCCTTTGGCGGCGGCGATCTGCACCAGCACGGCGTCGCAGTCGTCGCCGCTTTCCAGTGCCTGTTCCAGCGCCGCCACCTGGCCGGCAATGCGCCGCACCCGGGTCAGCAGCTTTTTCTTGTCGCGTTGGATATGAGCCATGACTGGCATCATATACCCCATGGGGGTATAGAATCACGCCGTCCTTCTCCCAACCCGCCGCCATGCAACTCGACGCGCTCGCTCAATCCCGCCGCCACAGCCACGCCTTCAGTGATGGCAATCCGATGGCGGAGAAAAACACCCGTCGGGCGATGGCGCTGACCTTGGTGATGATGGTGGTGGAGATCGCTGGCGGCTGGTGGTTCAACTCGATGGCGGTGTTGGCCGATGGCTGGCATATGAGCTCGCATGCGCTGGCACTTGGTTTGGCAGCCTTTGCCTATGCCTGTGCACGGCGCTACCGCGATGATCCGCGCTTTGCTTTCGGAACCTGGAAGATCGAAATTCTGGCCGGTTTCACCAGCGCGATCCTGTTGCTGGGGGTTGCCGCGATCATGGCGTTCGAGTCCATCCTGCGCGTGTTCAAACCCAGCCCCATCCATTACCAGCAGGCCATTGCGATCGCAGTGGTCGGGCTGGCGGTGAACCTGCTGTGCGCATGGTGGTTGCGCGATCAACACCATCATCATGGCCACGATCATGGGCATGACCACCACACGCATGGCAACCATCACCACCATGATCTGAACCAGCGCTCGGCGTATCTGCATGTACTGGCAGATGCGGCGACTTCGGTGTTGGCGATCATCGCCCTGCTCGGTGGCCTGTATTTCGGTGCCTCATGGCTGGACCCGCTGATGGGCATCGTTGGCGCGGTGCTGGTGTCGGTCTGGGCCTGGGGTTTGATCAAGCAGACCAGTGGCGTGCTGCTGGATGCGGAGATGGACGCACCGGTGGTGGCCGAGATCCGCGAGGCGGTGGAGCAGGGCGAGGTGCCCGCGCACATCAGTGACCTGCACGTCTGGCAGGTCGGCCGTGGTCGCTATGCCTGCGCGATGGAAGTAGTGACTGAGTCCGTGGTGTCGCCGGAGGTATTCCATCGCGCCTTGGCGATCCACGAGGAGATCGTGCACGTGACGGTTGAGGTGCGTAGTGCCGAGCCATGCTCGGCAGGGGCTTTACCGGTGCACCGGTTGTAGGAGCAGCGTCAGCCGCGAAGCTGGCAATGCTGGAACAACCGATATGTTCGCGATCTGATGG
>NZ_JBRREH010000083.1:0-22538 GCF_056760175.1 Stenotrophomonas sp. STEN021
CTGTACCGGTAATGCCCCAGCCGAGCATGGCTCGGCACTACATGAGGGTTATCGGTAAGGCCCCAGCCGAGCATGGCTCGGCACTACGCACCACGCGGGCTTAGTCCTTGGTGACGCGGTTGATCTCGGCCAGACTGGTGGTGCCCTGCGCTGCCTTCAGCAGTGCCGATTGGCGCAGATCATTGATCCCGATCTTCTGCGCAGCATCAGCAATATCCATCGCATTGCCACCCTGCAGGACAATCGACGCGATATCGTCGGTCATCGGCATCACCTGATAGATGCCGGTACGGCCCTTATAGCCTTCGGTGCACTCATCGCAGCCCACCGCTTCGAACAGCTGCACGCCCTTGGCGACCTGCTCGGCGGTATAGCCTTCAGCGAGCAACGCATTCTCCGGCAGGTGCTGCGGACGCTTGCAGTTGCTGCACAAGCGCCGCGCCAGACGCTGGGCAATAACCAGCGTCACCGACGAGGTGATGTTGTAAGGCGCAATGCCCATGTTCATCAGACGCGCAATGGTCTGCGGCGCATCGTTGGTATGCAGCGTGGACAGCACCATGTGGCCGGTCTGCGCGGCCTTGATCGCGATTTCCGCAGTCTCAAGGTCACGGATTTCGCCGACCATGATGATGTCCGGATCCTGTCGCAGGAACGACCGCAGCGCCACCGCGAAGGTCATGCCGCGCTTGTTGTTCTGCTGCACCTGGTTGACGCCGGGCAGACGAATTTCCACCGGGTCTTCGGCGGTCGAGATATTACGGGTATCGTCATTGAGGATACCCAGTGCGGTGTACAGCGACACGGTCTTACCAGAGCCGGTCGGGCCGGTGACCAGCACCATTCCGTAGGGCTTGTGGATCGCTTCCAGGAACAACTTCTGCTGGTCTGGCTCATAGCCAAGCTTGTCGATGCCCAGCTTGGCCGCGCTGGCGTCAAGGATACGCAGCACTATCTTCTCACCGAACAAGGTCGGCAACGTACTTACACGGAAGTCGATCTGCTTGCTCTTGGACAGATTGAGCTTGATGCGACCATCCTGCGGCACGCGCTTCTCGGCGATGTCCAGCTGCGACATGACCTTCAGGCGCGCAGCGATGCGCTGGTTCAACTTCACCGGCGCCTTGGCCACGGTCTTGAGCAGGCCATCGATGCGGAAACGGACCCGGTAATCGTCTTCGTAAGGTTCGAAATGGATATCCGACGCGCCCTTGCGGATTGCATCCACCAAGGCCTTGTTGACAAACTTGACCACCGGCGTGTCGTCGCCTTTGGCATCAACACCGGTGTCGCCACCGCCAGCCATGTCGTCATCGCCGGCGGCGACGTCCAGATCACCCATGCCCTCGTCGTCGCCACCGAGGCCGTCAGCCAACGAGTCATTGCTGGCCAGCCACATATCCAAGGTCCGGCGGATCTGCTCCTCATCGACCAGGATCGGCTCCACCACCAGGTTGGTCTGGAACTTGATTTCATCAAGCTGCTGGGTGGGGTTGCTGGTGCCGACGAACAACTTGCCGCCGCGCTTGAACAGCGGCAGCACGTGATGCTTGCGCAGCAGTTCCTCGCTGACCAGCTTCATCGCATTCTGGTTGGTATCAAATACCGATACATCCAGCAGCGGCATGCCGAATTCCATCGCGTTCGCAGCCGCCATATGTGCTGCACTCACCAGCTTCTTGTCGGCCAACCACTGCGCCAACGGCACCTTGGCCTCCCCAGCCTGGGCCATTGCGGTACGGGCAACCGCCTCTTCCAGCGCCCCGTCCTGGACCAGACGGCGGGCGATGCCGGTGATTCCGACAAGATTGGCAGTGGCAACGTTCATTGAGGCATCCCCTGAAAGCAGGCGCCCAGATTACCTCAAGCCCCTATGAACCGGCAGTCCATCCGCACCACGGCCATCAACCCGGCTACTATGGCGGCGGGGAGAACTTCTGGTACTAAAACGTGCGTGAACTGAGCATCATCCTGCCTGCAAAGAATGAGGCCGAGGGGCTGAAGCGGACACTGCCTGCCCTACGGGAGGCCTATCCGGCTGCAGAAATCATCGTTGTCGACGACGGATCAAGCGACCAGACCGCAGCAATCGGTCGGGAACACGGCGTCAGCGTACTCAGCAGCCCGTACTCCATGGGCAACGGCGCGGCGATCAAACGCGGAGCCCGCGCCGCTACCGGGCAGACCCTGGTGTTCATGGATGCCGATGGCCAGCACAGTGCCAGCCACATCGGGCAGCTCCTCGCAAAGCTGAACGAAGGCTACGACATGGTGGTTGGCGCGCGCGACAGCAGCGGCCAGGCCAACCGCCACCGAGGCCTGGCCAACGCGTTCTATAACCGGCTCGCCAGCCACATGACCGGCCATCGGGTCGAAGACCTGACCTCGGGCTTCCGGGCCGTGCGTGCCGCGCGCTTCCGAGAGTTCCTGCACCTGCTGCCAAATGGCTTCAGCTACCCGACCACCAGCACCATGGCGTTCTTCCGCAGCGCTTACCCGGTCGCCTATGTCCCCATCCCGGTGGCCAAGCGCGTCGGCAGCGTCAGCCATATCCGTCCCATCAAGGATGGCATCCGTTTCCTGTTGATCATCTTCAAGATCGCCACGCTGTATTCGCCGCTGAAGCTGTTTGCGCCAATTGCTTCAATCTTCTTTCTTGCGGGGCTTGGCTATTACGGCTACACCTTTGCAACGATGCACCGCCTTACCAACATGAGCACACTACTATTCAGTGCCGCCGTGATCATTTTCCTAATCGGGCTGATTTCAGAGCAGATAACGGGACTTACCTACCTAGCCGCTAAAAATAACGATGAATGAGCCAGCAGCAATGCATCGCAAATCCCTGCGCCGCCATCTAAGCTGGCTCACAAAAACCCCACTGCATCCGCAGTGGCTCATGCCAGCTCGCAAAGTGCCACATTCGATCAGCGACTGCCGGGGAAACATCCTGGATATCGGCTCCGCCGACCGCTGGCTTAAGGCGCAACTGGCCGTCGATGCGTGCTATATAGCGCTGGATTACCCGACCACCGCCATAAAAATGTATGGCACTCGCCCGGATGTGTTCGCGGACGCGCATCAACTCCCCCTTCCAAACGAGAGTATTGACGCCGTGGCCTGCTTCGAGATCCTTGAACACGTGCGTGCGCCCGAGTGTGTAATCGCGGAAGTTTCCCGGGTACTGAAACGTGGTGGCATCGCTGCTTTCAGCATGCCATTCCTCTATCCGGTTCATGATGCACCTTTCGATTTCCAACGTTGGACCAATCACAAATGGGAGCTGGCCCTCAAGGAAGCTGGGTTTTCCATTGAATCGCTGAAGCCAGCCAATCATCCACTGCATGCAGCAGCAGTGCTCGCCACACTTGCACTTGCCGCCCCCCTCCAAAGCGCACCACGCCGGGCGCTGATACTCCGCGCTCCCCTGCTGGCAATTTTGATTCCATCGATCAACCTGGGTGCATGGTTGCTTGCTTTTTTCTGGCCGAAATGGCACGCCATGACGACAACCATCCACATCGTCGCAAGAAAAGAGAAATGAGCATCCTTGCGGCGCAGCACTGCGACAAGCCGAATCTACTGGTACTCGCCTCTACCTTCCCCCGCTGGGAGTGCGATCCCGAGCCCGCATTCGTATTCGAACTTGCCAAGAGAATGACGGATCTATTCCACGTCACTGTACTTTGCCCTCACGCACCAGGTGCAAAGCCCGCTGAGTGCCGGGAGGAGCTTCAAGTTGTTCGTTACAGATACGCCCCGGAGTTCCTTGAGACGCTGGTGAACGATGGTGGCATCGTCACCAATCTCCGCAACAACCCCTGGAAGGCACTGCTTGTACCGGGCTTCCTACTTTCGCAGGTGTGGTGGATCTGGCGCCTCACGCGAAATGACCGGACGGCGGCCATACATGCGCACTGGCTGATTCCTCAAGGATTGGCGGCAACACTGGCCTGTGCCATTGGCCGTCGAAAGAAGCTACCCATCATCGTGACCTCCCATGGCGCCGACCTGTTTGCACTGCGTTCGCGCCCCATGCAGTGGTTGAAGCGTAGCGTCTTCAGACGCGTTGCAGCTGCCACCATCGTCAGCGACGGCATGCGCGAAAAGTCACTGGCTCTGGGAGTCTCCCCTGAAAAGCTCCATCTGGCGCCAATGGGGGTAGATCTGAGCAACAGATTTACGATCAACAGAACCGTGGTCCGCAGTCAGAATGAAATACTTTTTGTCGGGCGACTGGTGGAAAAGAAAGGGCTGATCCACCTGATCCATGCCATGCCGACAATCATTGAAAGCAATCAAAAGGCCACGTTGACCGTCGCCGGATTCGGACCCGAGCTGGAAAAGTGCCGTTTGCTCGCAATGCAACTCGGTATTTCCGAGCGCGTGCACTTTCTCGGCGCAATAGAACAGGCGGATTTGCCAGCACTGTACAGACGTGCCGCCGTTTTCGTCGCCCCGTTCGTGGAAGCCGCAGGCGGCGACCAGGAGGGACTGGGGTTGGTTTCGATTGAAGCGCTTGGCTGCGGCTGTCCAGTCGTCGTCTCGGAAATGGCCGCAACCAAGGCGCTGACCGATCTATCGGAATCCATTTTGGTCTGCAGGTGGAACTCTCCCGACGAACTCGCCACCTTTGTACTAGAGGGCATGAAGCGTGGCACGGGCGAACTGACCGATTCGCTGCGCTCGTTCGACTGGCCTGCGCGCGCAGCCGCCTACATCACACTACTGCAATCATCCATGGAAAGTCGCTGAATCATGCAATGCGCATCCGTGACGGTGACCTACAACCCGGATATACCCTTGTTGATCGCCCAGATCGAAGCACTCCCTTCGGACTGGACAAAAATTATTGTCGACAATGGAAGTGCGCATGACCGTCAGCAACGAATCTCAGCCTACATTGGGAACCGAAGCGACGTCCTACTACTGAGGCTAGGGGCAAACAAGGGGCTGGCAACCGCACAGAATGAGGGGATGCGTTGGCTTGCCAAGAACACTGCCACCACACACGTGCTTCTTCTCGACCAAGACAGCGAGCCCGCCCCCGATGCCGCCGCATTGCTTGCGGAAGCGCACTCCAACCTGGAGAGGGCTGGCCTCCGGGTCGGGGCAGTCGGCCCTTCCCTTATTGACCCTCTCAGTGGCGTGAGCCATCAATTCCACGTGATAAACGGTCCGCTCTGGAGTCGCACCGATGGCGAAGGGCAAAGCACTGTCCGCTGTGCGGGCCTCAATGGAAGTGGCACGTTCATGAAACTGGCGCTTGCGCTGGAACTCGGCGGAATGGACGAATCACTTTTCATCGACCTGGTCGATGCCGAGTGGTCATTCCGCCTGATCGCGCAAGGCAACGAACTGCATGGAATTCCCGGCGCCATGTTCAAGCATCGAATGGGAGACCGGACAAGACGACTTTGGCTGCTTGGCTGGCGCGCCTGGCCAGACCGAACCCCACTACGGCATCGCTATCTTTTTCGGAACTACGTCATCCTGCTCGGCAGAAGGTATGTCCCTGCCCTTTGGAAGTGCTGGGCGATAGCCAAGATCACTCTTACTGCTTCGGTCATATGCGTCTTTGGCCCCGAACGGCTGATCCAACTCCGTTGCATGGCTCAAGGATTGTCTGATGGCCTCCACGGCCGCACCGGGGCAATCCATTGACAGCTCGAATCCTCTTACTTAAAGACGCTGTCGAAAGCTCGGCGTGGATGATTCTGCGAGTCATGGCGCTTGGGGCTTGGCTCTGGCTGTTGATTCAATTGTTTCCCGCGCAGGATTTCGGCTGGCTATCCTCTGTGCTGGCGGTATGCGCCGTCTGCTCGCTTCTGGCCCAGGCAGGCATCCCTTTCCTGTTCTTCGCCGATCAACATTCCGTGCAGCCAACAGATCGTCGGTGGCGTGAAGCACTTGGAGCTATCCTCGGACTGACTCCTCTTCTCGCATTACTGGGCTTCTCACTCATACCAAGCAGCACCTCCCACCTACCCGTGGTAGCGATCTACCTTTTCATGTTCTGCGAGGTCCTGTTCTCCGCCTTTGTACAAACTGTCGCATTCAAAGGCCATGCAGCCGGTCACCTCAGGATGGCTACTGCGCTGCCCGCCTCACTTGCCATCGCGAGGTTGGCCGCCGCAGGCGGCTTTTTCATCCAGCCCCTTCACCTTGTCCGCACTGAAAGCAGCCTCCTCCCTGTGTATTTGACGCTACATGCCGTATTGATGACGCTGGCTGCCTTGTCCGCCTTCCTGTACGCACGCATGCACTTGTCCATCCCCCTTTCACCCCGGCCGCCGTCAATCCTATGTGTGCGAGAGACATGGCGATATGCCGCAATGGGGGGGGGCGCCCTGGCAACAAGCGAATTGGATAAACCATTGTCAGCCCACATGCTTGGCCTCACCACAAGCGGGCACTATTCACTTGCATATCGCATGTGCAGCATGCTGGCGACTCCAGCCACAGCATTCGCCGCGTCACTTCTGCCCCGCTGGGCCAGCATGAACGCCAAGCGCGCGAGGGCCCAATTGATGAGCAGCTTCTGGCGGGCACTTGCAATGGTGGTGCTGGCAGGGGCCGGCTTGTCGGTGGCTCTTCAAGTGTTTGTCGGAGGGCTCGCCAAACACCTTCACTTGGGCTTATACCCCGAAGCTTGGCCATGGATATTCAGCCTGGCTTGGCTGGTACCGTTGCTGGGCGCCCATCAGATTACGTCCACAGGACTTCTGGCCATTGCTCGCCCCTTATCACGGGCCGGCATTGACCTCCTCGCTTTCGCCACGCTCGTCGGCATTTTCGCCCTATTTTTGCCACATTCAGGAAAATGGGCCCTCCCATTGGGCTGTATCGCAGCAGAGTTGGTCGCCATCATCGTCGGCGCATTGACCTTCACTCTGGCGCACCGAAGACCAGCAGGAACACAAGATGAATTTCCCGACACCTGAAAAAGAAGTAATCGAACGATACTGGGGAAAAGAAGGCCTTGAACGAACGCATGCATGCATGGCATGCGGTGGGTCTAGGCTGGACACCGCTCACACGGAACTGGATGATCTCCTTGGCCAGCTTCCGGGGTCGTGGCGATTTCTCGAGTGTTCAACTTGTCACTCCCTCAATCTGGATCCACACCCAACCCCTAGCTCGATATCCAAAGCATACCCAGCCGACTATGTCACACATGCGGGGGGAAGCTCTGCCCATGCCAGAGATAATGGCGATGGACTGATATGGTCAGCCTGCAACGGCTACCTAAATCATAGATTTGGTGCCAATCGATCATCCAGCTTCCCCATGCTCGCAGCATTGTTCTATCTTCTGCCCCCCGTGCGACTGCAGCTGGACTACTTTTTCCGCCACCTCCCCCGCCGACCCGGCACCCTGTTGGATGTCGGATGCGGCAACGGTGCATTCCTGCTCAGAGCGCGGCAAGCAGGATGGACGGTACAAGGCCTTGAGCCCGACGCCGATGCCGTACGAGCCGCCCAAGGAAATGGCCTTGACGTCGTGAACGCCTCCATCATGGAGTTTGATACAACTTCGACGTATGACCAGATAACACTATCCCACGTATTAGAACATCTGCATCAGCCTGCCCAATCATTGGCAAGAATGATAACTTGGCTCAAGCCGGGTGGTCAGATATGGCTCGCATTGCCCAATCCGAAAAGCCTTGGGCATCGCTTTTTCGGGCGCAACTGGTTCTCACTAGACCCTCCTCGTCACCTATGCATTCCAACCCAGCTACAAATGCGAAAAATGCTGGCGGAAGCTGGTTTCGTCAACATCCGATTGATGCGACGCGGGCGCGGCTCCCAGAATTCGATCAAGCCATCTCTCGAGTACTCGCGAATCCGCACAGGACGCGCGCGAACGTTCGCAGGATCCATCGCTCCAATGGTCGACTTCCTCTCTTCACTCCACCCAATATTTTCCGAAGAAACCGTGATCGTGGGACAGCGACCCAAATGACCACCGCAGAGTCCCATTGGGCGGCATCCGAGATTGAGCACGTCAACAGCTGCGTCGCATGCGGCTCCCAGCAGCTATTGCCGCTCCATAGGGACATTCAGGACATCGAAGAAGGTGTTCCTGGCGACTGGGCGATTGACATATGCAGCACATGTCGAACTCTCTATCTCAATCCACGGCTTACTGCAGCAGCTATTGGCAAGGCCTATTCCAGCTACTACACGCACACGACTCCCATCGCGGAGAATGAAATCCTTGATTCCCAGTCACTCGGCGCCCGAATTGCCAATGGCTACCTGACCGAACGCTATGGAATCCCGCGCCGCAGAACAGATCTTCCAGGCCTGCTGGCAAGAATGGCATGGCCACTCAGGCAGCAACTGGACTACTTCATGCGCCTGCTGCCACACCAAACAGGGCGCCTCTTGGACGTGGGCTGCGGTAGCGGTGGCTTCCTCCAACGCGCCAGCCTCGCCGGCTGGGAGGTCGAGGGCGTCGAACCAGACCCGAACGCTGCACGCTTGGCAAGAAACACCGGATTGGGCGCGGTCTACGAATCAATGGATCACATCGACGCACGGTCCTTTGATGTCCTAACCCTCAGTCACGTGATCGAGCACGTGCACAGGCCTGACCAATTCTTGAAAGAGTGCTTCAACCTGCTCAAGCCACGAGGACGTATCTGGATCGCCACGCCCAATATCAGCGGATATGGGCACAGAAAATATGGAAAGAACTGGCAAGCACTCGAAGTCCCCCGCCACCTTGTCATGCCAAGCGCCACTGCATTGCAGCTGATGCTGCAGAAGGCAGGCTTCGAACGAATTGAGTTCCAATGCCGTGGGCGCGGCTCAGGAAAGCGATTCAAAGTCAATGAACAACGCTCTAATCATCGACAGCGGAGGCAACCTATCCCGTTTCAATCCTTCCTCGTAGACCTGCATGCCAGCTTCTCAGCATATGCAGGTGAAGACCTCGTCGTTACCGCATCAAAGCCAGAATGAATGACCAGTCCGTAGAAGCAATCGTGGTCGAGTATCGATCCCCCGATAGGACCATAGCCTGCGTCTCCTCGCTGTTACAGCAACCCGTCGACAGGATCCACATCATCGACAACAGTTCCGATTCCGGAACAACGTCATCGATCCTCAAGCAGGCATTCCCGTCCGAGCACCGCGTGAACATCGTTGACGCAGTGCTCAACCAAGGCTTCGCGGCAGCAGTAAACATGGGATTGCAGCTCTGCACATCCACGTTCACCCTGATAATCAACAACGACGCTACTCCTGAGCCAGACGCAATCGGGATACTGCGTAACAGCCTCGCCGACGATCGCCAGGCGATAGCCTCCTTTCCTACCCTGCTCCACTCCGGCCAACCCTTAAATCGTGTCTTCTACCACACGTGGCTTGCCACCATCACTAGCATGAAGCTGCCAGGCAGCTATGAAGTCCCTCGCGGCTGCTGCATGCTGATTGCCCGCGAGCGCTTGAATCAAGCCCAGCTTTTCGATGAGCAATTCTTCATGTATGGCGAAGAACTCGAACTTGGCTGGAAATTCCGCAATCAGCCAGGGGCGTTCCTATGGGTAAGAGAAGCCAAAGTCATCCATGAGGGCTCAGCCAGCTCAGTCCGCGGCTCCCCTTTTTACGAGGAGCGCACTGCACTTGCGCATCTACTGCTGGGTACAGTCTTGTGCAAACCGGGCATGCCGGGAGCATTACACCGCGCAACTCGACTATCGGCACTTTTTGTGAGGGCAGCCATTCGTTCCCTACGGCAGCGCTCCACTCTTCCCTTGCGTTCATTCCACTCGGCAAGAAGGCATGCCGCAGACTTGAAGAACCACCTCAGCCTTCCCCCTGGCACCTAATAAACTCCGTGATATGCAAGCTGGAGAGCCCCATCGAGCCGACCTCAGACTGAAGGCAACAAAGTCGCCTTGTGAGGAACCAGAGCTCGGCGACGCTCACGACAGCATCGCCACGACTATTCAAAGCTCCAGCTCGCAGCTGGCATTCTGCATATCACAGACGGTAAGGCGCTTACCTGGCGATCGGGGCGCACCCCTGATAACCGTGGTAGCCGCCGACACATCATCCGCCGTGAGGCAAGCTTTTCGCGGAGCCGGCAAGGCAGCCACAGTCCCACCTTCCACGAAGGCTGCTGACGACATGCCCGCGTAGCTTTTCATTTCCGCCTGACAGGCTCCCTCGGCGGCGCGAACCTGTTGTTTCTGAAATAGCGGTAAGGCTATGCCTGCAAGCAACGCGATGATTGCAACCACAATCATCAATTCGATCAGCGTAAAGCCCGCCATTTGGCGCGACGAAGGCGAGCCAAGAACCCGGTCCCTCTCATGCATAGCATGCATTTCACTATCCCTCAGAAAAATCACCCCAAGCCGGAACCTGCAAACAACGATTCTCAGCCTTTCTCTTTTTCCAAAATGATCTGCTTCAACTGGATGACCCAGTCGTGCCGACCAGCTTGTTCCAGTTGGTCAAATATCTCAGCAACCTGTTGATCCCCAGGTGCAGATGCCTGCACTGCAAGTCTCAGATATCGAAGAGCTCGCCCAGGTGAATGGGTCTCATTGTGAATATAGGCCGCCAATCTGAAGTACTGATTGGAACTAAACACAGACTTGGCGGAGACCACATCAATCAATTGCAGCATCCCCTCCTCATCCAGCACCATGCCCCGATCCACGTTACTAAGCATCGCCCAAAGTACGTTCTGATTCTGCGCACTCATGGGGACTTCCTCCATGCGCTCAGTCAATCGCCTCCAGTCCTCCGCCTTAACATTTCCGGTGATCGTCTTGTAGATCACCACGTTCGACCAGAGCGGAGCCGAGCCAGTAACTTCCGCTCCCCTCTTGCATACATCCAGCGCTCGACTGAAGTTCGGATTCTGCGGATCGAGCCCGCTTCTTTCCGCGTAAACGTTACCAAGCTGCAACCAAGCCCGCTCCGAATAAGGCGCTATAGCGACACTTGCCTCGGCAAACCTCAACGGTTCGCCCCACTGCCAGGCGCGCACCACCGTTGCCGACAAAACGGCCAGCAACACTCCGACAAAGACCAGCACGCATAATCGCCCCTGCTCCTTTGCGGATGCCCATGCAAACAGACTCCGGGACAAGTCAGCTAAAGCAAGAAAGATGCCAATGATTGGCAATTGATTGCGATGCTCAAAAGCCAGCTCAAGATTGAGCACGTTGCTGGTCATGAAGTGACCGGCAAAAAAGAAAAGTATCCCGAAGGCGAATAGGGGACGTCGATTCCGCCAGCCCCATGCCCAGAACAATAAGAAACCCAACATCAACAGTGACAGCAATGTACCCGGCGGTTGCAGCAAACCGCGCGATACCAGCAGGTCATCATAATAGAAAGGCATAGATGACGGAGCTGGCCACAGCACCTGCCCCAGATACATCACAAGTACCCGTCCCTGAGTCAACAACCGCTCATAGCTGGAAAAGTCACGACCTGGATATGCCTCCCACTGCCAGTAGTGAGGTATCACCCAAAGCACAAACAATAGGCCACCAATCACCACCATCAACAGATAGCAATTACGCAGCACCTTGGAAAGCAGCGGCGTAGCGGCGCGAAAACGGAAGAAGGCCAACTCCAACAGGAAGGCATACGCAGGAAACAACAGCGCGTCCTCCTTGCTCGCCAGCCCCAACACCCAGAAAAGCAGTGTTAGAACACCATGCAGACGACTACGCCCCCCATCGATCTGCGCACATCGCATGCGTACATACGAATACATCGCAAGCACCATGAAAAGTGTCACCAACGTCTGCATCCGCTGCACCACGTACAGCACAGATGAAACCTGCAACGGATGCGCGGCCCACAGCAGCGCAAGCAAAGGCGCACCAATCGCAGCTCGCCTCGGCGACCATCCGGCAAGCAGAAATAACTGGCGACAGAGCAGCGCAAGGGCAAGCGTGGTAAACGCATGAATCAATAAATTGGTGCTCTTGAACGTGCGTGGATCCAACCCTCCGCGCCAATAGTCCACTGCAAAACTAAACATAGTCAGGGCACGAGAACCATTTCCCGGCTGGAAACTGTAGGTCGCGTACAGCACATCCTCCAGCCCCGCCCCCCCCTGCACATGAAGCGACGTGTTCTCGACAATGTTTGGTTTGTCATCAAATATGAAACCGCCACCAAGGCCCGGCAAGAACAGCAATACCGCCAGCAAAGCCGCAACCAGGGACGACCACAGGAATCGAGTACTCAGAGAGGCCATAGAGAGCCGATAAATGAGTGAAGGAACGGATCAGATATATCGAACGCCCCTCCCGCAATTACCCGGAAGCAGCCCACTATCGCTATCCATAAAAACGAAAAGCGCCTCCCGGCGCCTTTCGCTTAAACAATTTGCAACGAAAAATTACGGCTTGAGGTCACACGAACCGCTGCCGACATTGCACTTGGTGTCTTTCTTGATGGATGCGTTGCCCTTGGTCTGAGCAGCAAAAGTAACCGAACCACCGCTGTTATAGAGAGCGCTGGTAGGCACAGCATCGACGCTGCTGCACGCCTTGGCGCCCGAACCGGAAGCATACGGAGGAGCAGTACGACCATCGGCCAAGTTGGCCACAGCTGCGCCCATGTAAGCCTTCGCTTCAGCCAGGCAAGCGCCGTTGGCCGAACGCTGGGTGTAGTTACGGTACTGCGGCAGCGCAATGGCGGCCAGGATGGCAATGATCGCAACCACGATCATCAGTTCGATCAGGGTAAAGCCTTGCTGCTTCTTCATGAGTACATCCCCTAGAGGTGTGAATTGTGAACATGGTTACAGGCGAATGCCTGCCCCGCATGGGGTTACAAAGCAGGTTACGTGCCAACTGAACCAACACCCCCTACTCCCCGCTGCAATGATGGCAGCATCCGTGAATAAGGGAAGCCCCTGGCCATAAAATCCTGATCGACACCTCATGCTGCCCCTCAGCGTCACATTGTGACCAAGTCTTGCAAGCTTGGCCTGCCAGCCCTGATTCACAAGGACGTGACGCCGATCGTCAAACTCTTCACAAAGAGGTGTGCCGAAGGGCGGTCGAACCGCTAACATGCGAACTGGTGTCCGGGCTGGGGAAGCCTGGACGGGGAGAAAAAAGTGGCCGTTACCCGCAACGCAATCAAGAACGAACCGGCTGGGCGCAGCACCAGCCAGATGCTGCCATTTGTCTGGGAGGGGACCGACAAGCGCGGCGTCAAGATGAAAGGCGAGCAGGACGCAAAGAGTCCAGCCACACTGAAAGCGGAACTTCGCCGACTGGGCATCAACCCAACCGTGGTCAAGCCGAAGCCCAAGCCGCTGTTTGGCGCGGCGGGCAAGCCAATCAAGCCCAAGGACATTGCCTTCTTCAGTCGCCAGATGGCGACAATGATGCGTTCCGGCGTGCCGATTGTGACTGCCCTGGAGATCATCGGCAGCGGCCACAAGAACCCACGCATGGCCAAGATGGTCGGTCAGATCCGAACCGACCTGGAAGGCGGCTCTTCACTGTACGAAGCCATCAGCAAGCACCCGGTGCAGTTCGATGAGCTGTACCGGAACCTGGTGCGCGCCGGCGAAGGTGCGGGTGTGTTGGAAACGGTGCTCGAGACCATCGCCAACTACCAGGAAAACCTGGAATCACTCAAGGGCAAGATCAAGAAGGCCCTGTTCTACCCAGCGATGACGATTGCCGTCGCGCTACTGGTCAGCGCGATCCTGCTGATCTGGGTCGTACCCCAGTTCGAGGAGGTGTTCAAAGGCTTCGGTGCCGACCTGCCGTTCTTCACCCAGATGATCGTAGCGGCCTCGCGCTTCATGGTGGGATGGTGGTGGCTGATCCTCCTCGTCGGCGTGGGCTCCGTGGTCGGCTTCATGTTCGCCTACAAACGCTCGCTCTCCATGCAGCACACCATGGATAAGCTGGTGCTGAAGGTCCCGGTCATCGGCCAGATACTGCACAACAGCGCCATCGCCCGCTTCGCCCGCACCACGGCGGTGACCTTCAAGGCCGGCGTGCCCTTGGTGGAGGCCCTGAGCATTGTTGCCGGTGCAACCGGCAGCAGCGTCTATGAGAAGGCAGTGCTGCACATGCGTGACGACGTCGCCGTCGGCTACCCGGTGAACATGGCGATGAAGCAGGTCAATCTGTTCCCGCACATGGTGGTGCAGATGACCGCCATCGGCGAGGAAGCTGGTGCTCTGGACACGATGCTGTTCAAGGTGGCCGAGTACTTCGAGCAGGAAGTGAACAACGCCGTGGACGCGTTAAGCAGCCTGATCGAACCCATGATCATGGTGTTCATCGGTGTGGTGGTGGGCGGCATGGTCATCGGCATGTACCTGCCGATCTTCAAGCTGGCCTCGATTGTTGGATAATTGACGCATGGCATTTCTCGACCAGCATCCCGGCCTCGGCTACCCCGCCGCGGCCGGACTGGGGCTGCTGATCGGCAGCTTCCTCAACGTGGTGATCCTGCGCTTGCCCAAGCGCATGGAGTGGCAGTGGAAGCGCGATGCGCGCGAGATCCTCGAGCAGCCCGATATCTATGAGCCACCACCGCCCGGCATCGTGGTTGAGCCTTCGCACTGCCCGCACTGCAAGCACAAGCTGAGCTGGTACGAGAACATCCCGCTGTTCAGCTGGCTGATCCAGCGCGGCAAGTGCCGGCATTGCCAGGCACCGATCTCCATCCAGTACCCGATCGTGGAGCTGGTTACTGCGTTGATGGTGCTGGCCAGCGTCTGGCAGTTTGGTTTCGGCTGGCAGGGCTTTGGTGCGATCGTGCTGAGCTGCTTCCTGGTGGCACTGTCCGGCATCGATCTGCGCACCCAGCTGCTGCCTGACCAGCTCACCATCCCGTTGATGTGGCTGGGCCTGATTGGCAGTATGGACAACCTCTACATGCCGGCCAAGCCCGCATTGATTGGTGCCGCGGTTGGCTATTTGTCGCTGTGGACAGTCTGGTGGCTGTACAAGCAGATCACCGGCAAGGAAGGCATGGGCCACGGCGACTTCAAGTTGCTGGCCGCACTGGGTGCCTGGTGTGGGCTCAAGGGCATCCTGCCGATCATCCTGCTGTCCTCGCTGGTAGGCGCCATCATCGGCTCGATCTGGCTGTATTCCTGCGGGCGCGACCGGGCAACGCCCATCCCATTCGGCCCCTACCTGGCTATCGCCGGCTGGCTGGTCTTCATGTGGGGCGACCAGATGATAGGTGGCTACATGCGCCTGGCCGGGCTACAGCAATAGGCAAGCACAAGCGACAATGGCCCTCTCAAGGGCCATTGTCGTTTTGGAGTCATTGCATGAGCAGCTTCATCGTTGGACTGACCGGCGGCATCGCCTCGGGCAAAAGCGAAGTCAGCCGGCGTTTCGAGGCCCTGGGCATTACCGTGGCAGATGCGGATATCGCAGCGCGCGAGGTTGTCGCGATTGGCAGCCCCGGCCTGGCGGCGATTGCCGAACTGTTTGGCGCCGAGGTTCTGCAGGCCGATGGCAGCCTGGACCGGGCCTACTTGCGGCAGCGCGTATTCGCCAATCCCGATGAACGCCGCGCGCTTGAAGCAATCACCCATCCGGCAATCCGCGCCCGCGTGCGCGGCATTTGCGAAGCAGCCGCCAGTCCCTATGCGATCGCGGCCATTCCGCTGCTCACCGAAGCTGGCGGACGACCCACCTACCCGTGGCTGCAACGCATTCTGGTGGTGGACGCACCGAAGGAAGTGCAACACGCGCGCCTGCTCAGCCGCGACAACATTGATGCCGCGCTGGCCGAGCGCATGATCCAGGCGCAGGCCAGCCGCGCACAGCGCTTGGCACTGGCTGATGATGTGATCGTCAATGATGGCCATCCAGATGCATTGCAGGCACACATCGAAGCGCTGGATGCACGCTACCGGGAGCTTGCTGCGGCAAGGCGTTGATTCAAGCTATTTGTGGAGCGCGCCCCCGCCTTCGTCGCTGATGCCGTTCGCTTCAGCTATGCCGCGTCAGCAGCATCCAGAGCGGTTGATGCATCGTTCCCGCATACAGACGAGAACGGCGCAAGCGGCGAAGCCCAAACACCTTCGCCTGATGATGCCCTTGCTTCGCGGCTTACGCCGCTCCTGCAAAAAAGCGGCAGGTATTTGTGCACCCCGTCCGATCAGGACTGCTCAGGCGAAAACGTCAGCGTCGCAATCACACCGCGCTCGGCGCCCGGCCGGATGTCCACCTGCCAGCCGTAGAGCGCACAAAGCCGGCTGACGATCGACAGACCGATACCACCGCCCTGGGAATGCCCTGCATGGGTGCCGCGATAACCACGCTGGAACAGGCTGGCGGCATCTTTCTCGCTCAAGCCAGGGCCGTTATCGATCACCTCCACCGCGTTGCTGCCCACCCGCACCAGCACTCGGCCTTCCTGCGAATATTTGACGGCGTTGCCGATCAGATTCCCCAACGCCACCGACAGCGCCGACTCCGGCGCGTCGATCACCAGCTCGCGCGAGCCTTCCAGCGCCAGCTCCAGCGGCTTGCCACCGAGCTGGGCACGGTGCGATTCCAGCAGCTGCTCGGCGACCCTGGCGACATTGCTGCTGCCTTGTGCGCGCTCATTGCGTGACAACAGCAGCAGCGAGCCGATCAAATCACTGCATTGCTGTTCGGCGCGCTGGATGCGCTGCAGACGTTGCAGCACCTTTTCGTCCAGATTTGGCCGCGCAAGCAACAGCTCGGTAGCGCCGCGGATCACCGCCAGCGGCGTGCGCAGTTCGTGGCTTACATCCGCATTGAACTCGCGGTCGCGCTGCACCACTTCGGTCAGACGCGCGGAGTAATCGTCCAGCGCCTCGGCCAGCTGCCCTACCTCATCATCCGGAAAGCGCGGCGCGAGCGGTTCGGGATGCGTGTTGCCACCACGATAGGCGCGCAGACGTGCCGCCAGGTCGGACACCGGCCGCATCACCCGCGAAGCAGACCACCACCCCAACACCCAGGAAAGCAGACTGAACACAATGACCGAGAAAAACAACGCACGCTTGAGTTGCTGCTCGCCGCGAATACTCTCGGTCATGTCGTAAGCAAGGAAAAACCAGGCGTCATCGGCCTTGCGAACCGCTAATTTGTAGGCGAACGGCGCACCCGCCTCATCAATACCACTGACGTTGTGGTTGCCATTTGGCAGTGCAGCCCATTCCGGCCGCTCCTCCCGCACCCGTTCGAACTTGTCCTTGGGGTAGAAATACGCCCGGATCTGCTGCACCGGCAGGTCAGGGTTACGGGTAGGGTCAACGTAATAGCGACGGGCGTACTCATCGATATTACGATTCATCACATCTTCGACGAGCTGGTTTTCCACGCGCATCCGCGCCCAGTTCGTGGCAAACGCAAAAAGTGCCGTCAGGCAAAAACCCAACAGCACAAACGAGACGATGATGCGGCTACGCAGGCGGCGACGGTAACGCCCCCGCTTGCGAACAGGCTCAGGCAATGCAGATTCAGGCATCGGGTGCGGAGATACGGTAACCAATGCCGTGGCGGGTCTGGATCATCGGCACTTCAAACGGCTTGTCCACCACCGCGCGCAGGCCGTGGATATGCACACGCAGCGAGTCCGAATCCGGCAGTTCCTCGCCCCACACGCGGGTTTCCAGCTCCTGCCGGGTAACCACCGCCGGCGAAGCCTCCATCAAAGCCTGCAGGATCTTCAACGCGGTCGGGTTGAGCTGCAGCAGCTTGCCCTGGCGGCGCACTTCCAGCGTATCCAGGTTGTACTCCAGATCACCCACTTCCAACACCCGGGTGTGTGCACCCTTGCCGCGTCGCGAGAGTGCATTGAGCCGCACTTCCACTTCCTGCAGCGCGAACGGCTTGATCAGGTAGTCATCTGCACCGGAATCAAAGCCGGCCAGTTTGTTGTCCAGCGAATCGCGTGCGGTCAGCATCAACACCGGCGTCTGCTTGCGCGCATCGTTGCGCAGCTTGCGGCAGACCTCGATGCCATCCATACCCGGCAGATTGAGATCCAGCACGATCGCATCGAACTCGTGCACCACCGCAAGGTGCAGGCCGGTAACGCCATCGGCGGCGAAATCCACCGTATGCCCACGATCCTCGAGATAGTCACCAAGGTTGGCGGCGATATCGCTATTGTCTTCGATTACAAGAATGCGCACGTGGGCGTTTACCTTCGTATTTGGAAATAGCAGGCAGACTCGGTCTGCTTGCGAAGAATTACACCACAGGCTTTGTTAATGCCTTCCTAGCAGTGGGCCCTGCGAGGACTACCGCACATCTTTGTTGTTGATGATGATCTTGCCGTCCTGGGCTTGACGAACGTGCTGCTCGGACTCCCGTCGCATGCGGTCGCGCTCTGCAACGGTCAGGCAGCTTGTAGTCGGCATCTGCGAACCCACCCGCTTTTCACGCTTGCATATCAGGCGACTATCGTCGCGAGCCTTGGTCAGGATGCCATTTACCAGCTCCTGATCGTTGAATACCGCAACCTTCTTCTCCGCTGGCAAGGCATCTGCCGTGCCCGCACCGATGGCCTGCGACATGCGCTCCAGCGCTTCAAGCACGCGGCCCCGGTCGGCCGAGGAAATCTCACGGTAGACCTCATCATTCTGCAGGTCCCCACGCACCTTCTGCTGCTGCACCTGGAAGGGGATGGATGCCTGCAACGGCGGCTCGGCAGGTTTTGCCGTAGCCACGACCGGAGCCAGCAGCACTACCAACAACAGACCACGCAGCATAGCGGACCCTCTCCTTAGGAATGGGGTCACTCTAGCGCTGTGTGAAGATCACAACAACTGCCAGATGAAAACGAAAATCCAGACAAAACAAGGCCCCGACGGAAACCGCCGGGGCCTTAAAAATTCCCGATCACCGGACCCACTGAGGAGGGCTGGGCACAGTGGAAACAGGCTAGGGCCCATCGGATTAAAGGCTTGTTAAAACCGTGCAAAGAAATTGCATCCCAGGCATCAACGCTTGAGGCTGGTCACGTATTCGATCATGCGTCCGGCAATATCGTCTCCCGAGACCCCCTCGATGCCCTCCAACCCGGGGGTGGAATTGACCTCCAGCACCAAGGGCCCACGCTTGGAGCGGATCAGGTCGACACCGGCAATGCCCAACCCCAGCGCCTTGGCCGAGCGGATCGCCACCTGCTGCTCGGCCTTGCTGCAGACCACCCGTTCGGCAACGCCGCCAGCGTGAAGATTGGAGCGGAAGTCTCCTTCCTGTGCCTGCCTGCGCATGGTCGCCACCACCTGGTCCCCCACCACCAGGCAGCGCAGGTCCGCACCCTGCGCCTCGGCGATGAACTCCTGCACCAGGAAATTGGCGTAAAGCCCCCGCAGGGCCTCGACGGTGCCCTTGGAGGCACTGAGCTTCTCGGTGAGGATCACCCCCCTGCCCTGCGTGCCCTCGCTGAGCTTCACCACATGCGGCGGCGGCCCCAACATCGACAGCAGGTCGTCGGTATCGTCAGGGTTGTCACCGAACACCGTCACCGGCATGTCGATGCCTTTGGCCGCCAGCAACTGGTGCGCGCGCAGCTTGTCGCGTGCGCGCAGGATCGCATCGGATGGATTGGGGGTGCGCGCGCCCATCATTTCGAACTGGCGCAACACCGCCGTGCCGTAGCGGGTAATGGAGGAGCCTATGCGTGGGATCACCGCGTCTATCCCGGTCAGCGCCTTGCCCTTGTAGTGCATGCCAAAGCCACTGGAGGTGATGCGCATATAGCAGCGCAGCGGATCGAGAATGCGCACGGTATGACCGCGACTGCGTGCGGCCTCGACCAGTCGACGGGTCGAATAGAGCTTGGTATTGCGGGAAAGAATAGCCAGTTTCATCGCGGCGGGAATGGTCAGTAAGCGCGCAGCATATCGCGGCGTTACCGAATCCGGATGATCTGAATCAGGGCGTTCGTACTCGCCGGCGCGACCGCTTGAGCCAGTCTGTTGCTGCGCCCGGATCAAACCCGTCAATCTGCCAGACATGGAGCGGGCGAAGGGAATATTTCCCAAATCCGCCAACTACCTGAATTCGTAAATATTTCTGAATTCGGGTCGTTGAAAAACGATACCTAAAACGATACCCGAACACTAACACAGGGTCTCGTGGGTCGCCACTCTCTAACTCAGGAGTGGCGCTAATGTATTTTAAATCAACTGTCAATAGAGTCGTCGCATCAATCGTTTTGTTTGCGTTCATCTTTAGCTTGGGCGCTCAAGAACGAAGTTCAATTGAACAAACAGAGGTTGCTACTGTCATTAGTGATGACAGTGAAGATCTTGAAAATTGGCTGCTTGCCAAAGTCGCACCTGTGCTTGCTGCCTACACTGAAAAAAGTGGGCATGAGGTTTGCGGCTTTATTGCGCAAAATAGCGATGGAAGTCGATACGGTGTCAAGCTGATGACTTCAAACGGCGCTATCACTTGCATTAATAATTCAGAAAATTCACCAGAGGGAATGACTTCCTCCAAAGCGACAATTCACTCTCACCCACAGCGATCTATGATTATTCCGTCATCTGCTGATGAAGCTCACTACGCTGAAAACCCTATGTCTATTGGACATGTGATCAAGCGTGGACGCCCAGAGAAGATTGCTTATAAGAAATTCTCAGCAGGTGACTATCGTAATGGGGCTGGTTATCTTGTAAGCGATGGGAGTCTTACATTTCAGTCTGGAAAAGGCACGGAAAGAATCGTTGGTAATTACCAATAAAAAGCTGCCCTTATGGGCAGCTTGTGTATCCAAAAGAGAACGATACATTGCCGGAACTGCTTGCATACCAGTTTGCAGAACCGCAACTAATTCCTGCGGGCAATGTAGTGTTAGGAGAGCCAGAAGATCCAGCTTGACCGCTCGAATACATGCTTGAGGAATAGGAGCATGTATAAACCACATTATTAAATGTAAATCTTATCTTCGATGCAACTGCCCCACGATATGAAGACCCATATTTTCCGATAGCAGATGATCGATTGTAGTCATAAGTTCCAATATCTGCCCAGCTATCACAAACATCAGCATAAGCACCATTTGATGTAGAGGCACCACAATTTTGAGCTTGGACATTGGTATAGGGATTTGATGCAGAAGCACAGGCATTAGCACAATTGTTAGAAACAACTCTTTTAATTCCCGTATCACTCCAAGTTGCCCATACCCCATAGGTTGCAGCCGGAATAGATGTAGTTCCTATCGGGCAATTATAATTAATTGCCCGAGTAGAAGATTGCTCTTTTTCATTCTTGATAGTCCCACTTTGTCCGACAGGACAGATTGAATCGGCAGCGGCTACCCATTGAGTTCTGCGCTCAGAAGAAGCAGCAGGACAACTCTTGCAAACACTGGAAACAAGATTGCTATTTCCTGTGTCTACCCAAGCACTCCAAGCACCATAATTAGGAGCAGGTAAAGAAGTGGTTCCAGCAGGGCAATTATAAGAACCGTCTCTATATCTGGACTGTTCTTTACTTCTGTTGGTATAACCATATTGCCCAGCAGGGCAATTATTGGAATTATATGAAACCCATTGAGTTAATGTTTCCCGTGGAACATTTGGACAGGTTGTGCAGGTTCCCGATGAATAATAATTCCAACCTTTAGGCAACCTTTGATCATTAGGAACCCAAGTCTCACGAAAACCGGGATTGCTAGCGACTTCACAAGCTAATATTTGTCGTTCTATAGAAGAACCATATTGGCCAGCAGGACAGGAACCCGGTCTGTGCTCATATCCATCTTGACACTCATTAATAATATTAATTGTTGGTGGTGTGGTTGGAGTTGAAGGAGCAGGAGCAGGGTTTGCAGTTGAAGGAGTTGGACTTACGGGAACAGGTGGAAGACTTGGAGCAACACTTGATCCCGGATTTGTTGGGTTAAAAGGCGTCTCCGTAGCGTCAGGAACGCCACCAGCATCACCCACTATATTAGTAATGGGTGTGTCGAGGTCGGGCCTTAAAGATGAAGGAGAGGGCGGCAAGTCCAATGGATCGGCAGCATAGGAAGCGGTCGAATTTCCAAAGAACACAAATTCTACTTTTGAGCCTTCATCGCACAAGGTTGCTGCTGATGTTGGAGAGAACAACTTGTTAGTGAAGGAGCTTTCTCCATTGATCAAAACATCATAAGTCAAGGTTGAAGCACTTGCGGCCAGCTTGTTGCACACATCTTTCGGTGTATCCAGATAAGTAATAACAAACGAATCACCAGCCGAATTCACAGCATAAGGTTCTACTTGCACCGTCCCATTCCAGCCAGAGACGAGACCCCCGTTCTTGAGCATTTCAAGCGGAAAGGTTCTCTCACTTATCAAGCGTGAAGTGCTCACACCTTCATAGTTCCCAACAAGTCCAAAACTGTTCGATACCATCTGAGAAAAATCAGATAAATTCTGTTGTTCTGACTTTGCTAAAGCAGAAGCATTAGGGATGCTCTGAACAATTCCTCGGCGACAATAGCGCAAGGTTCGACGGATGACGACGATGCAGCTGAGCTTCGGGGACGCGGAACACACGGGCAAGCGGAAGAAGACGCGAC